>NZ_JBFUCJ010000053.1:0-43554 GCF_056405295.1 Variovorax sp. P1_H2
GAATGGAATCATGTGCGATGCGGAGCATTGCTACAACAGCCGATCGCCCAAACTCGGCACTGCACAACGGCTCTTTCTGGAATCCGCGAAAGAGAAGTGCCGCTATTTGTCGGATCAGGAAGTCGCGCTCCACTGGCCTGAATACGCGCCCACCACCGCGGCGGTTCCCGTACCCACCCCCAAATAGCAAGCTGCCGAACACCGTTGGCCTCCATGTCCTTGCCCCGGCCGCGTGCGATGAGCTCGCGGCGCTCCATGACCAGGTCATCGTCGGCCAGTCCCTGCGCAAAGTCATCGTACTGCTCCACCAGCAGGATGGCCATGTCGCCACGGTCGGCCAGCATGCGGATGACGCGGCCCGAGGCACAGACGCGCCCTCTATGACCCGCAGGCCGGGGGACATTCGCGCAGCGGAGCACACCGTCGGCGTGAGCCCGCCCCCTCACCGCTCCGTGAACAGCTCCCGGATCACCTGCCGCAGCCAGCGGTTCGCCGCATCGGCCTCGAAGCGCTTGCTCCAGTGCAGCGACACACTGAAGTCGCGCAGCGGAAAGGCCGGCTCGACGATCGCGTAGCCGCCCTCTGCCGCAAAGCCGCGGGCGATGTTGCGCGGCATCACCACCGCCAGGTCGGTGGCCCGGACGATCGCCGGCAGCACCATGAAATGCTCGGTCGTCAGCCGGACCCGGTCCTCGAGGTTGAGCAGTTGCAGGATCCGCAGCGTTTCAGCATGGGTGCGCACGGCGACGTACTCGAGGGTCTGCAGCGCATCGAGCAGCGCTCGGCCGCCGCGTCGCCGGCGCGTGAACGGATGCCCCTCCCGCAGCAGCACGATGTAGCGGTCCTTGAGCAGCAGGGCGCGCTGGGTGTCGCGCACCTTCGGCAGGAAGCCGAAGGCGAAGTCGACGCGGCCGTTGTCGAGCGCCGGTGCGATGTCGGCAGGCTGCAGGGGCAGCGTCTCCAGCCGCACCCCCGGCGCCAACTCGCCCAGCCTGGCCATCAGCACCGGCAGGAAGCGGCCCTCGCCGATGTCGCTCATGTGGATGCGGAAGGTCTTGTGCGAGGCCGAGGGCTCGAAGCGGTCGGGCTCGTTGAGCGCCTCCTCCAGCGTGCCGAGCGCCGCCTGCACCGCCACCGCCAGCCGGTCGGCGCGCGGCGTCGGCGCCACGCCGCCCGGCGCCCGCACGAAGAGCGCGTCCTTGAGCAGCAGCCGCAGCCGGCCCAGCCCATGGCTGGCGGCCGGCTGGGTCAGGCCCAGCGACTCGGCGGCCCGGCTCACGCTGCGCGCCCGGTAGACGGCGTCGAACAGCCGCAGCAGGTTCAGGTCGATCGAATCGATATGCATGGCGTTCATGTTGCTTAGTCCGAATATTTTATTGATCGCAGGTCGCCTCCCCGCGACACTGGCGGCCGGCCTCGCAGCCGACCCACAAAGAGAAGGAGACACACCATGAGCACGATCCGTCAACGAACGGCATTCGCCGTTCCGTCTTGCCCCGCACCATCCGGCAAATAGGAGCCCCTCTCTTGGAAGTCTCATTCAGCAAGGAAATCGAGGCGCTTCGCCTCGGTGCCGGCGACACCTTTCACGGCGAGGGCATCCTCGCGATCACCAAGGGGCTGCTGCAGTCCGGCGTGGCCTACGTCGGCGGCTACCAGGGCGCGCCGGTCTCGCACCTGCTCGACGTCATGGTGCAGGCCAAGCCCTACATGGACGAGCTCGGCGTCCACGTCGAGGCCTGCTCGAACGAGGCGTCGGCGGCGGCGATGCTGGGCGCGTCGATCCACTACCCGCTGCGCGGCGCCGTCACCTGGAAATCGATAGTCGGCACCAACGTGGCGGCCGACGCACTGTCCAACCTGTCGTCGCCCGGCGTCAAGGGCGGCGTGCTGATCGTGGTCGGCGAAGACTACGGCGAAGGCGCCTCGGTGATCCAGGAGCGCACCCATGCCTACGCGCTGAAGTCCAGCATGTGCCTGCTCGACCCGCGGCCCGATCTCGGCGTGATGGTGAACATGGTCGAGCACGGCTTCCGCCTGTCCGAGTCCTCCAACATGCCCTGCATGATGGAGCTGCGCATCCGCACCTGCCATGTGCGCGGCAGCTTCGAATGCAAGGACAACCTGCCGCCGGCGATCTCGACCCGCGCACGCATGGAAGAGCCGGCCGGCTTCGACTACATGCGGCTCGCGCACCCGCCGGTCACCTTCCGGCACGAGAAGCTCAAGGGCGAGGAGCGGCTGCCGGCCGCCCGCCGCTACATCGCGGAACACAAGCTCAACGAGCTGATCCCGGGTACCCATGCCGACCTCGGCATCGTGGTGCAGGGCGGGCTGTACAACGCGCTGATCCGCAGCCTGCAGCAGCTCGGCCTGGCGGATGCCTTCGGCGCCACCGACATTCCGCTGCTCGTGCTCAACGTCGCCTACCCGCTGGTGCCCGAGGAAGTCGCGGATTTCTGCGTCGGCAAACGCGCGGTGCTGGTGGTGGAAGAAGGGCAACCCGAGTACATCGAGCAGGAGATCGCGACGCTGCTGCGCAGGCGCGACATCCAGACGCCGCTGCACGGCTGCGACATGCTGCCGGCCGCGGGCGAATACGGCGTCGAGGTGCTGGCGACCGGCCTCGGCCGCTTCGCGCAACGCTACCTGCCCGACCATTCGCACGACTCGGCCAGGTCATGGCTGGCCGGCAACAACGACCGCCGCGCCGCGGTGGCGGCGAAGCTCGATGCGCCGCTGCCCAACCGGCCGCCGAGCTTCTGCATCGGCTGCCCCGAACGGCCGGTGTTCGCCGCGCTCAAGCTGGCGCAGCAGGACAGCGGCCCGGTGCACATCGCGGCCGACATCGGCTGCCACGCCTTCGGCACCTTCGAGCCCTTCTCGATGGGGCATTCGATCCTCGGCTACGGCATGAGCCTGGCGAGCCGCGCCGGCGTGTCGCCGATGATGCAGCGGCGCGCGTTGTCGATCATGGGCGACGGCGGCTTCTGGCACAACGGCCTGCTCACCGGCGTGCAGAGCGCGCTCTTCAACGGCGACGACGCGGTGCTTCTGATCTTCAAGAACGGCTACACCTCGGCCACCGGCACGCAGGACATCATCTCGACGCCCGACGACGAGATGAAGGCGCGCGCGGTCGACAAGCAGCAGAGCCTGGTCGACAAGAACCAGACCATCGAGGCGACGCTGAAGGGGCTGGGCGTGCAATGGCTGCGCACGGTCCACACCTACGACGTCGACAAGATGCGCAAGACGCTCAACGACGCCTTCACGAGCGACTTCAACGGCCTCAAGGTGATCATCGCCGAGGGCGAATGCCAGCTCGAGCGCCAACGCCGCATCAAGCCGTGGATCGCCAGCCTGCTTCAGCGCGGCGAGCGCGTGGTGCACGTGAAGTACGGCGTCGACGAGGACGTCTGCAACGGCGACCACGCCTGCATCCGGCTGTCGGGCTGCCCCACGCTGACGATCAAGGACAACCCCGATCCGCTCAAGGTCGACCCGGTGGCGGTCGTGATCGACGGCTGCGTCGGCTGCGGCCTGTGCGGCGCCAATGCGCATGCGGCCACGCTGTGCCCGAGCTTCTACAGGGCCGAGGTGGTGCAGAACCCCAAGTGGCACGAAAGACTTCTGCACAGGCTGCGCGGTGCCGTGGTGCGCGCCCTCCAACCCGCATGACGACCCCATGAACCGAACCCAACCGATCACCCTCCTGATCTGCGCCCTCGGCGGCGAAGGCGGCGGGGTGCTGACCGAATGGCTGGTCGACACCGCGCGCCACGCCGGCTACGCCGCGCAGAGCACCTCGATCCCCGGCGTGGCGCAGCGCACCGGCGCCACCACCTACTACGTCGAGGTCTTCCCGGTGCCGCTGGCCGAGCTCGGCGGTCGGCGGCCGGTGTTCAGCCTGAGCCCTGTGCCGGGCGCGCTCGACGCCATCGTCTCGTCCGAACTGCTCGAGACCACCCGCCAGATCGGCAACGGCATGAGCGCGCCGGAACGCACCGTCGTCATCAGCTCGTCGGCCCGCACGCTGACCACCGCCGAACGCATGCAGCCCGGCGACGGCCGCGCCGATGCCGGGCGCCTGCTCGAGGTGGTCAAGGCCTTCAGCCGCGAGCACCACGTGTTCGACATGGGTGCGGCGGCGCGCGAGGCCGGCACCGTGGTCAGCGCCGTGATGCTCGGCGCGATCGCCGGCAGCGCGCTGTTCCCGTTTCCGCGTGAAGCGTACGAGCGCGTGGTGCGCGGCGGCGACAGCCGCGCACCGGAGAAGCTCGGCAAGATGGCCGCTGCCAGCCTGCGCGGCTTCGCGGCGGCCTTCGACGCCGTGAACACGCCGCGCGAGCAGGCCGCGATGGTCAGCCGCCTGCTGGACACCCCGCGTGGCGAGGGCGCGCTTGCGCAGACGTTGCCGTCGGCGGTGGCCGCCCGGTTTCCGACGCCGGTGCACGACCTGCTCGCGCTCGGCCATGCCCGCGTGCTCGACTACCAGGACGCCGGCTACGCCACGCTCTATGTGGAACGGCTGGCCCGGGTGCTGGCGGCCGAACGGGCGGCCGACCCCGCGGCAGCCCACGGCTTCGCGACCACCCGCGAGATGGCGCGCTGGCTCGCGCTGTGGATGGCCTTCGACGACATCGTGCGGGTGGCCGAACTCAAGAGCCGGGCCAGCCGGGCCCAGCGGGTGCGCAGCGAGGTGAAGGCCGGCGAGGACGACATCCTCAAGGTCTACGACCACTTCAAGCCCGGCGCGCCGGAGTTCGCGGCGCTGCTGCCGGCCGCGCTGGCCCACCGCGTGACGGCCTGGGACCGGCGCCGCGCGACACCCTGGGCGATGCCGCTCAAGATCGGCAGCCATTCGGTGGCCGGCATGGCGGCGCTGCGCCTGCTGGCTTCGCTGCGCTGGCTGCGCAAGCGCGGCAGCCGCTTCGCCGAAGAACAGGTCCTGATCGATCGCTGGCTCGACACCGTCGTCGCCGGCACCCGCAGCGACTGGCGGCTGGGCCACGAGATCGCGCTCTGCGGCCGCCTCATCAAAGGTTACGGCAGCACCAACGAGCGCGGCAAGAACAACCTGCTGCACGTGATCGGCCACCTGGCAACGGCCCCGCTGGCCGATGGCTCGCCGTCCGCGCGCGCCACGGCGATCGCCGCCGCCCGCGAGGCCGCGCTGGCCGACGACGCCGGCAACGCGCTCGATGCCGCGCTGGTGCGCCATGGCGCACCGCCGCGGCCGGTAAAGGCGCAGCCGATCCGCTGGATGAAGCGGCCGCCGCAGTCGGCGGCGGGCCATCGCCACTGAACGCCCGCGGACGCCGGCGCTGCCGGCGTCGGGCCTGAAATCAAGAAAGAGGAGACTCCCCATGGACGAACGAGAAACCCGCTTCCGCCGACGCACCCTGTCCGCCTGCACCGCCCTTGCCCTGGCGCTCGCGGCATCCGGCGCCGCGCTGGCGCAATCCTGGCCGAGCAAGCCGGTGAAGATCCTGGTCGGCTTTCCGCCCGGCGGCGTGGCCGACATCATGGCGCGCTCGATCGCGCCGCTGATGTCCGAGACGCTCGGCCAGCCGGTGGTGGTCGAGAGCCGTGCCGGCGCCAACGGCAACGTGGCCGCCGATGCGGTGGCCAAGGCCCCGGCCGACGGCTACACGCTGGCGCTGACCAGCACGGGCATCGAGTCGGTCAATCCCTTCCTGTTCGGCAAGATGCCCTTCGATCCCGACAAGGACCTGGTGCCGGTGGCCGCCACCGGCCGCATCCAGCTCTTCCTCACGACCCGCCCGGGGCTGGCCGCCAACGACGTCGACGCTTTCGTTCGCTACGCCAGGGCCAATCCGGGCAAGCTGTCCTTCGGCTCCGCCGGGTCCGGCAGCACGCCGCACCTGGTCGGCGAACTGTTCAAGCAGAGCGCCGGGATCTATGCCGTGCACGTGCCCTATCGCGGCGCCGCGCCGGCGCTGCAGGACCTGCTGGCGAGCCAGATCGACTTCTTCTTCGACCCGGGTATCTCGTTCGCGAACGTGCGCGCCGGCAAGCTGAAGATGCTGGCGGTCGCGAGCGGCCAGCGTTCAACGCTGTTTCCCGAGGTGCCCACCTTGGCCGAGCGCGGCTACAAGAACATGGACTACGACACCTGGTTCGGCCTGTTCGCGCCGGCCGCCACGCCGCCCGAGGTGCGGCTGCGGCTCAACGCCGCGGTGAACAAGGCGCTGACCAACGAGGCCGTGCGCAACCGCTTGCGCGACGTCGGCGGCGAAGCGACGCCGATGACGGCCGAGGCCTTCAAGTCCGTGGCGCGCAAGGAGACCGTGGTGTTCAGCCAGCTCATCAAGGACCGCAACATCCAGGCGGACTGAGCCGCTCCCCAAGGTAAACGCGAATAGCCGGGCCCGGACGATTCTTATAGAACATAACCGGTTCCGACGGCTTCTCGCCATCGATCATGCAAGGAGACATTCAATGAAGCCATCGCGCATCCAGACCCTCGCCGCGCTCGCCGCGCTGCTGGCCCTCTCGTCCGTGTCCGCCGTCGCGCAGGACAAGCCGGTCAATCTCAAGATGTCGAGCTGGGTGCCGGCGCAGCATCCGCTGAACCCCTCGCTGCAGGCCTGGACCGACGACATCAAGAAGGCGTCGAACGGCACGATCACGGCGACGCTGTTTCCCTCCGAGCAGCTCGGCAAGGCCTTCGACCACTACGACATGGCGCGCGACGGCATCGCCGACTTCGCCTACGTCAACCCCGGCTACCAGCCGGGCCGCTTCCCGATCATGGCGGGCGCGTCCCTGCCCTTTCTGTTCGCCGACGGCAAGGGCGGCTCGGCCTCCATCGACGCCTGGTACCGCCCCTACGCCGCCAAGGAAATGAAGGACGTGAAGTTCTGCTTCGCCTTCGTGCACGACCCGGGCACCTTCCATGCGCGCAAGAAGATCCTGCTTCCGACCGACATCAAGGGCATGAAGATCCGTCCGGCGACCAGCACCATCGGACAGATGGTCACTTCGCTGGGCGGCACCAACGTGCAGGCCTCGGCGCCCGAGTCGCGCGACATGCTGGAGCGCGGCGTGGCCGACGCCATCACCTTCCCGTGGGGCTCGATCGGGCTGTTCGGCATCGACAAGGTGGTGAGCTACCACATGGATGTTCCGCTCTACGTCACGCCCTTCGTCTGGGCCATGAACCAGAGCAAGTACGACAGCATGTCGGCGACGCAGAAGAAGGTCATCGACGACCACTGCACCAGCGAATGGGCCGAGAAGGTCGCCACGCCCTGGGCCGAGTTCGAGTTCGCCGGCCGCGCCAAGATCGCCGGCCAGGCCGGCCACGAGATCTACAAGCTGACGCCCGAGCAGCTCGACGCCTGGCGCAAGGCCACCGCACCCGGCGAGGCGCAATGGGCCGAGGGCGTGAAGAAGGTGGGCCAGGATCCGAAGGCGGTGATGGACGCCCTGAAGGCCAGTTTGGCGAAGAACAAGTCGGCACTGTGATGCTTCAGCATCGGACAACCGATGCCCGATGGCCGGCGAAGCCCGGCCTGTTGGTGGAACACCGCGGAACCGGCTTCGCCGGGCCGCTGGTGTTGCCCCCGGCAGGGGGTGGGCGGCTACACGAAGTGAGCCAACCTGGGGGGGCGCAATGAGCAACAAGATGATCAACTCGATCGAGTGGCTGGCCGCCATGTTCGTCGGCATCGTCGCGCTCAACATCTTCCTCGCGGTGGTGCTGCGCAAATTCTTCAACACCTCGATTCCCGATTCGTACGATTTCGGCCGGATGCTGCTGGGCATCCTGATCTTCTGGGGCATCGCGGCCACCAGCTACCGCGGCGGCCACATCACGGTCGACCTGGTGTGGACCGCCGCCGGCCCGCGCACGAAACGCTGGATCGACGTCTTCGCCACGCTGGTGCTCCTGTTCGTGGTCGCGGTGCAGACCGCCACGCTGTTCGACAAGGTGCGCGGCACCTACGTCGACAACGTGCTGACCTACGACATGAACATCCCGACCTGGCCTTTCTATGCGGTGGCCTGGCTCGGCGACGTGTCGGCGGTGGTGCTGATCGCGATCCGCACCTACCGGCTGATCTTCCATCCCGAACTGCTCGAAGAGACGAAACCTGAAATGAAAGCCGATGAATGAGCATTGCAGGACCGCTCCAAGATGCGAGGGCCCCCTCGGGGGGCAGTGAAGACACGCCAGTGCCGAACGTGGGGGCCACATGAGCACTGATGCGATAGCGGTACTGGGATTCGTGTTTCTTTTCGCCTTGATGCTCCTGCGCGTACCGGTCGGCATGGCGATGGGCCTGGTCGGCGTCACGGGGTACGCCTGGATCGTCGGCCCCGGCCCGGCGCTCAAACTGGTCGGCCAGACCTCGATGCGCACCGTGACCGACTACACCTTCGGCGTGATCCCGATGTTCATGCTGATGGGCGCGCTGGTCTCTGTGTCGGGCGTCAGCCGCGAGCTCTTCAAGGCCGCCAACTCGATGATCGGCCACCTGCGCGGCGGGCTCGGCGTGGCCACCGTGCTGGCCTGCGGCGGCTTCGCGGCCATCTGCGGCTCGTCGGTCGCGAYGGCCGCCACCTTCTCGGCCGTGGCCTATCCGGAGATGCGGCGCTTCAACTACCCGCAATCCTTCTCGACCGGCGTGATCGCGGCCGGCGGCACGCTGGGCGCCATCCTGCCGCCGTCGACCGTGCTCGCGGTCTACGCCATCCTGACGCAGCAGGACATCGGCAAGCTCTTCATGGCGGGCATCGTGCCGGGCATCCTGGCGATGACCATGTACGTCCTGACCATCGTGCTGATCGTCAAGGCGCGGCCCGACTGGCTGCCGGGTGGCGAGCTCAAGCCCTGGAAAGAGCGCGTGGCCGACCTCAAGAACGTCTGGGCGCCGCTGGTGCTCTTCGTCTTCGTGATCGGCGGCCTCTACGGCGGCTTCTTCACGCCCACCGAGGCCGGCGGTGTCGGCGCCAGCGGCGCCTTCATCCTCGGCCTGCTGCGCCGCAAGCTCGACGGCCCGAAGATCCGCGAGGCGCTGCTGTCGGCCACCCGCACCGCGGCGGCGGTGTTCACGGTGCTGATCGGCGCGCTGCTGTTCGGCTACTTCCTGACCATCACGCAGAGCCCGCAGAAGCTCACCGAGTTCCTCACCAGCCTGGGCATCGGGCGCTACGGCGTGCTGGCGCTGATCATGCTGATGTACCTGGTGCTGGGCTGCCTGATGGACGCGATGGCGATGATCATCCTCACGGTGCCGATCATCTTCCCGGTGATCGTGCACCTCGGATTCGACCCGATATGGTTCGGCGTGATCATCGTGATGACGGTCGAGCTCGGCCTGATCCATCCGCCGGTGGGCATGAACGTCTTCGTCATCAAGAGCGTGGTCAAGGATGTCAGCTTCACCACGATCTTCAAGGGCGTTCTGCCCTTCATCCTGACCGACATCCTGCGCCTGGTGATCCTGATCGCGTTCCCGATCATTGCCTTGTGGCTCCCAACGAAAATGGGGTGACTGAGCTCGCCCCAGCCCTTGGATACCTTGATATGAGCCTTGAAGTCACCTATTCAGTCCGCGTCGAATTCGGCGACTGCGATCCTGCCGGCATCGTCTGGTTTCCCAACTTCTTCCGCTGGATCGACGCCGCCTCGCGCCACTTCTTCGCCGAGCGCGGCGTGCCGCGCTGGGAAGAGACCGCCAGGACGCTGGGCGTCATCGGCACGCCGCTGGTCGACACCCACACGCGCTTCGTCAAGAGCGCAAGCTACGGCGACACGCTGCAGATCGCGGTGGCGATCCCCGAATGGCGCGAAAAGAGCTTCGTGCAGACCTACCGCGTCCAGCGCGGCGAGGACCTGATCCTCGAATGCGAAGAGGTACGCATCTTCGCGGCGAAGCGCGAAGGCGCAGGCATCCGTGCGGTGCCGATCCCGCCCGAGATCCGGCGGCTCTGCGAGTAGGCACGGTTCGGGCCCTCCCGCACCCTAGCGTGCGCCATACCTCGTTTGGCGGACGATTTGCACCGCCGCGGCGTGTCCAATGCCTGGAGACGACCGGAGGCTCCGCATGAACAAGCTCGCCCTGTGCATCGGCATCAACAACTACCCCGGGACCGACATGGACCTGGCGGGCTGCGTCAACGACGCCAACGACTGGGCCGCCGAACTGTCGGCACGCGGCTTCAGTGTCAGCAAGCTGCTCGACGAGCAGGCCACCAAGGCCGGAATGATCGCGGGCTTCCGGCGCGTGATCGGCCAGGCCGCCCCCGGCGACGTGGTGGTGATCACCTACTCGGGCCACGGCACCTACCAGTACGACACCGACGGCGAAGAGGCCGACGGCCTCGACGAGGCCCTGTGTCCGCATGACATCCGGGCCCTCGGCGCCGCGCTGATCGACGACGAGATCCATGCCATCTTCAAGACCCGCCGCGACGGCGTGCACCTGGTGCTGATCTCCGACAGCTGCCACTCGGGCACCGTGAACCGGGCGCCGCCCGACAACAGCGACAAGGAGGCCGGCCGGATGCCGCGCTTCATGCCGATGCGCGCCTGGATGCCCGAGGCGCGCCTGGCCACCGCGGGGCCGCAGGGCGCAGCGGTGCCGAAGAAGGGCAAGCACAGCGCCTCCTCGGCCTTCGCGACGGAACCGGAAGACGACGCCGGCGACGTGCTGCTGGCCGGCTGCGAGGAAGGCGAAGGCCACTTCAGCTACGACGCCGACTTCCAGAACCGCCCGAACGGCGCCTTCACCTTCTACGCCCTGAAGGCGCTGCGCACGCTGCCGGCAGGCGCCACCTACGCGCAGTGGCACCAGGCGCTGGCGGACGACCTGCCTTCCACGCGCTATCCGCAGAAGCCGCAGATCCAGGGCAGCAGCGAATCCACGGGACGCGCGATCTTCAGCTGAGGGTGCGCCATGGCCGAAGCGATCGTTCTGCAGATCACCGGACGCAGGAGCGACACGCCCGAGGTCCCTTCCTTGCTGCGATCGACCGCGAGCCGCGGCGTCGGCGCCGACCGCACGCCCGATGAATTCCTGCCGCCGGGCCTGCTGGAAGCCAAGGCCAGCATCGACCTCGCCGGTGGGGCGCGCGGCCTGCCCGAGGGCGGCAGCGCGGACCTGGAAGCCGAAGCCGGCCAGGTGCTGGTGCTGGAGCTGGCCGACGGCGGCACCCTGATCACCAGCCCCGCAGGGCTGCAGGCGGCGTTGCTGCGCAACCGGCCGGACCTGGTGGCCACCGATGGCCGGATCCTTTTCGACCGCATGAACGCCGAGGGCGCGGTCATGCAACGCGGCATCCTCACCAGTGCCGCCGGCGGCCTGGTCAGCCGCGTGATCTCGCTCGCGGTGGGCCGGGACCCGCTGATCGATGCGGCACAGGCCCGCCTGGCCGAGCTGATGCAGCGCAAGGGCAAGCCCGCGGACATCGCCGGCCTGGGCGTCAGCTGGCTCGGCACCAAGGCCCTGATGTGGGCCGTCGAGGAGCGGCTCGCGCGCCCTGCCGGGCATCTCTACCGCTGGCAGGACGGCGGCGGCGCGCTCGAAGGCGGGCAGGCCGACGACACCGCCCGCATGACCGGTGCCGACGGCACGCCGCGGCCGGCGCTGGTCTTCATCCACGGCACCGGCTCCAGCACGCTGGGCAGCTTCGGCGACCTGCAGCGCAGCGATCGCGGGCTCTGGGCCCGGCTCGAGAGCCGCTTTCCCGGCGGCATCTACGGCTTCGAGCACCGCACGCTGTCGGAGAGTCCGATCGAGAACGCGCTGCAGCTCGCCACCGCGCTGCCGCGCGGCGCCCGCATCAGCCTGGTGACGCACTCGCGCGGCGGCCTGGTCGGCGATCTGCTGTGCCTGCAGGACATCGACCAGCACATCGACAGCTACAGCTATGCCTTCCCCGGCGTCGGCGACGCCCAGGGCCGCGAGGCCGAAGTGCGCAAGGAACTCGACCGCGCGCACGCCGAGCACCGCGATCAGCTGCGCGCGCTGTTCACCCTGCTGCGCGACAAGGCGCTGGTGATCGATCGCTACGTCCGGGTGGCCGCGCCGGCGCAGGGCACGCGGCTCGCGAGCGGCAACTTCGACGTCTTCCTGTCGGGCCTGCTGACGCTGATCGGCCGGGTGCCCTACTTCTTCGGCAATCCGCTTTATTCGGCCTTCAAGCGGGTGGTGATCGAGATCGCGAAGAACCGCACCAATCCGCACCTGATGCCGGGCCTCGAGGCGATGCTGCCCGACTCGCCGATGGCGGCCCTGCTGCGCGACGGCGCGGTCCAGCCCGGCCTGCGCATGGCGCTGGTCGCGGGCGACATCCAGGGCGGCAACCTGCTGATGCGCATGGGCGTGCTGCTGACCGACTTCCTGCTGTTCGACAACACCGACAACGACCTGGTGGTCGACACCGCCGCGATGCTCGCCGGCGTGGCCGCGAAGAGCCAGGCACGGGTGCTGTTCGACCGCGCCGCGGATGTCTCGCACTTCAACTACTTCAGCAACCTGGAGACCCGCAGCGCGCTGCGGGACTGGCTGGTGGAGGAGCAGCCCGACGCGCTCGACGCCTTCCGGGCCTTCCCGGCCGGCTTCACCAGCCTCGATGCGGCCGGCATCGGCAAGTCGCGCGGCGTCGCCGGCGCCGACCGGCCGGTGGTGGTGCTGCTGCCGGGCGTCATGGGCACCTGCCTCGACGCCGACGGCCAGAGGGTCTGGCTCGATCCGGTCTCGCTGGCCGCCGGCGGGCTCCGGAAGATCGCCTTCGACGCCGAGCGGGTCACGGCCGGCGAACTGTTCGGCAAGACCTACGGCGACATCTGCGAGCAGCTCGCGGACAGCCACCGGGTGCTGCCCTTCCCCTACGACTGGCGCCAGCCGCTGGACGTGCTGGGCGAACGGCTCGGGACCTTTCTCGAGCTGCTGCTGAAGCAGACCGCGCAGCCGGTGCGCCTGCTCGCGCACAGCATGGGCGGCCTGGTGGTGCGGGCCTGCATCCATCGCCGCCGCGATGTCATGGACGCCCTGATGCGGCGCGACGGCGCCCGGCTCGTGATGGCCGGCACGCCGCACCAGGGCTCGCATTCGATGGTCGAGAACCTGCTCGGCAAGGGCAACGCGCTGCGTGCGCTGGCCCGGCTCGACCTGCGCCACGACCTGCAGGACGTGCTGGACATCGTGGCCGGCTTCCGCGGCGCGCTGCAATTGCTGCCGGCGCCGGGCTTCGTCGACACCTTCCAGGGCCAGCCCGAGGGCGGCGACACCCATGCGTACTGGGAAGCCGAAACCTGGAAGGCGCTCAAGGCCCTGAACACCGACCTCTGGTTCGGCGACCAGCGCTGCGGCCAGCCCGACGCCGGCACGCTGGCCGCAGCCGGCTGGCTGTGGACCGAAGACGCCAAGGCCGGGGCCGCGCCGAGCCTGCCCGCCGACTACCAGGAGAAGGCCATCTACGTCTTCGGCATCGCGCCCAACACGCCCTGCGGCCTGCGCCTGGAAGCGCGCGGCGGCAGCAAGCGCCTGCGCATGGTGTCGACCACGCGCGGCGACGGCACCGTGACCTGGGACTCGGGGCGCATCGGCAACATCGGCAGCTTCTACTACCTGCCGGCGGTGCATGGCGACCTGCTGTCGACCGCCGGCAGCTTCGCCGCCCTGGGCGAACTGCTGGTCAGCGGCAGCACCGCCCGGCTCGATCGCCATCCGCCCGCGGCCCGCGCGGCAGCCCCCGAGCGGCCGCGCAGCTACGACCCGGGTCCGCCGAACGCGATCGACGACATCAACCTGGCGGCGACGGTGATGGGCGGCACCCCGGGCAGCCGCATGGCGCCGCGCGGCCGCCTCGGGCTCGAGGTGCGCATGAAGGCGATGGACCTGCGCTTCCTGGCCTGCCCGATCCTGGTCGGCCACTACGAGAACGACTCGATGGCCGGCACCGAGGCCCTGATCGACACCGAACTGATGGACGGCCAGCTGGCGCAGCGCAAGGCGCTCGACCTCTACGCCGGTCCGCTGGGCACGGCGGCCGTGGTGCTGCGCGCACCCAGCGCGATCGACCGCCGGCGCGGGGTGCTGACCGGCGCGGTCGTCACCGGCCTCGGCCGCTACGAGGGCAGCCTGAGCCAGGATTCGCTGATGCTCGCGGTGCGCGCCGGCGTGCTGCGCTACCTGCTGCAGGTGGTCGACGTGATGGGCCGCGAGAACCGCGAGGTTCCGCTGGCCACGCTGCTGCTGGGCTACAACTCGTCGGCCAATCTCACGATCGCGGCCTCGGTCGAGGCGCTGGTGCGCGGCGTGGTCGAGGCCAACGAGAAGTTCAAGCGCACCACCGGACTCTCGGTACGCGTGTCGCAGCTCGACATCGTCGAGCTCTACCTCGACACCGCGATCACCGCGGTCTACGAGCTGCGGCAGCTGACGCCGCGGCTGGCCGACATGGCGGCCGCCAAGGATCAGATGCTCGCCTGCAGCGGCGAGCTGATGCAGGGCATCGGCCTGCGCCAGCGCCTGTTCGATACCCGCGGTGCCAGCTACTGGCCGCGGCTGATCGTGACCGACGCCGACGACCCGCCCGGCGGCGCGCGGCCCGAGGGCGCGACCCGGCTCGCCAACCGGCTGCGCTTCCTGTATGTCGGCCAGCGCGCGCGCGCCGAGGCCGTGGTCCAGCAGCGCCAGCCGAGCCTGATCGAGACCCTGGTGCGCCAGCAGATCAGCCAGACGACCTGGAACTCCGATTTCGGCCGCATGCTGTTCCAGCTGATCGTGCCGCCGGACTTCAAGGACGCCGCGCGGCAGTTGCAGCGGATCGTGCTGGTGGTCGACGGTGCCACCGCCAATCTGCCCTGGGAGCTGATGCTGACCGACCCGCTGTTCACGCCCGAGGCGCAGGGCGACGGCCCGCTGCTGCCGCTGGCGCTGTGCACGCCGGTGGTGCGGCAGCTCTCCTCCACCTCCTTCCGCCGCGACGTGCGGCAGAGCCTGGCCCGCAACGCCTACGTGGTCGGCAATCCCTCGGTGCAGGGCTTCGGCGCCGCCTTTCCCGACCCGGCCAATCCCGAGCACAAGGACCCGGACGCGCTCGCCGGCGCCGAGGTCGAGGCGACCGCGATCGCCGCGCTCTTCGCCAACATGGGCTACGACGTGAGCCGCGCGATCGGGGACCACAACCTGGCCTCCGACGTGCTGGCCAAGCTCTACCGCAAGCCCTACCGGATCCTGCACGTGTCGGCCCACGGGGTCTTCGACCAGCTGCACGCCGATGGCCTTCGGCGCAGCGGCGTGGTGCTCTCGGGCGGCCTGCTGATCACCGCGGCCGAGATCGCGGCGATGGAATCGGTGCCGGAGCTGGTGTTCCTCAACTGCTGCCACCTCGGGCAGATCGACGCCGGCGCGCCGGCCGGACCCACGGTGCGCGACGGCAACAAGCTGGCCTCCAGCGTGGCGCGCGAGCTGATGGACATCGGCGTGCGCTGCGTGGTGGTGGCCGGCTGGGCGGTCGACGACAAGCTGGCGCAGCAGTTCGGCGAGGTCTTCTACCAGGCGCTGCTGCAGGACCGGCGGCCCTTCGGCAATGCGGTCTTCGAAGCGCGGCAGGCGCTCTGGGCCGCCCGGCCCGACAACGTGACCTGGGGTGCCTTCCAGGCCTATGGCGACCCGCTCTGGCTGGCCGAGACCGATGCCGACGGCGTTGCCGGCGCGTCGAAGGGCAACAGCACCTTCGTCTCGCTCGACGAGATGCTCGACGAGCTGGCCCGCGCACGGGTGGAGGCCTCGCGCCGGCCCGACCGCCAGCTCGAGAGCGACCGGCAGGCGCGTATCAGGGCCATCGAGGTGGCGTGCGACAAGCGCTGCCCGCCGGCCTGGCTGCGGCTGCCGGCGCTGCAGTCGGCGCTCGGCGCCACCTGGCGTGATCTCGGCTGCATCGAGCAGGCACACCAGGCGCTGCTGTCGGCGATCCAGTCGGTCGACCAGCAGGGCCGGGTGCCGATCCGCGACATCGAGCAGCTGGCGGCGGTCGAGATCGAACTCGGTGCCGCGCGCGCCGAGCAGGACGTCAACCGCATCCGCGCCGATCAGCAAGGCGGCAAGGCGCGCAACCCGCGGCCCGGCCCCGAGGGCCTGTCGCTGATCGAAAACGGCATCGAACGGCTGCTGTCGCTGGACAAGCTGGTGTCCAACGCGGGCCTCCTCCATTCCGGCCCGGCGGCGATCCTCAACGCCGACCGCTTCGCCTTGCTGGCCAGCGCCCACAAGCGCCGGGCCGTGGTCTTCGCGCAGCGGCTGCTCCGCCTCGACGCCAGCGCGACCCAGCGGGCCACTTGGCGGGATGCGATGGCCGAGGCGGCCGCCGCCGGCCTGCAGGCCTATTCGCGGGCGGAGGGGGTGCCGGGGGACGACGGCTTCAGGCCCTACTACGCCTTGCACGGCCTGGCGCTGCGGGTCGCGCTCGACGGCTGGGACGAGGCCGACGAGATGTCGGCCGGCGTGGCCCTGGCCCGGCAATGCGGCCAGGCCGTGTCGCGCCTCTATGCTGCCGGCGGCGATCCCTGGGACGTGGTCATGAGCCCGGAGGCGGTGCTGGTCGAACGGCTGCGCGACGGCAGCCTCGCGGCACCGGGCGCCGCCGGCGAGGCGGCGCTGAACGACGTGCTCCAGGCCTATCGCGCGGCGCTGGAGAACCTGGGCCCGAAGGTGCGGCATGTCGACAGGACGGTCGAGCACCTGGAGATGCTGTCGACCCTCCTCGACGCCCGTTTCCTGATGGGCAGCGGCGCTGCCTACCAGCGCATGGCCGATGGCCTGGTCGCGCTGGTCATCCAGTTGCGGCCGGGGCGCGACGGGCGCGGCGACCGGCCGAAAGCGGCATTGCCGGGGTGAGAGGGTCCCCACGCTCCCTCACTTCGTGTGGTCGCTGCCCCCCGAGGGGGCCGCAGGCCGCCTTGGGGCGGCCCGGCGCCGGCCTGAGCCCCCACGCTCCCGGCGTCTCGCTCAATGCGCCGCGCCGTGCAGCCAGCCGCTGTAGTCCTTGTCGGTCCAGAGCGTCCAGAGCGCCAGCACCGCGATCACCAGGCCGCTGCACACCGCGGCGAGCATCGGATCGCGCTGCGCGTCGAAGCCCAGCACCCAGGGGGAGATCACCAGCCATGCGCCCAGCGCGCACTCGGTCCACTCTTCCCATGCGCGCGGCACCAGCATTGCGCCGAGCGCGGCCGCAACCAGCGCCACGCCCACGACCACGGCGTTGACCATGGCTGTCCGCGTGTCCTGGAAGCCCAAGACCCATGGCGAAAGAACGACCCAGACGCCCAGCAGGGCATTGACCACATCCTGCCAATGTTTCAGTTGCTTCATGACACACCTCCTGCCGCCGGCGAGCGCGTACCAGCGCCCCAAGCGGCATGTTGTTGGATCACGCAACGCCCGCCATGTTCCGCGCCGATGCGGGCCGGGCGTCATTTCGTTATTTCCGGCAACCAGCCGGCCCTGCTCGACCAGCCGGCCCCGCTCGATCAGGAAGCTGCCGCCGGACTTCCGGCCCGACAGCATCGACATCGGCAACCCGCGAACACTCAGCGCGCAGCCCAGAAGGCGCGCTGCATCGCGATCGTCTCCTGCGCGATCTCGGCCACCGGACCGATCAGCTCCACCGGTTTCTGGCAATGGTCGAAGACGTAGCGCGACGGCACGCTCATCGTCGGGTTCTCGGCATGGCTGCCGGTCTCGGCGAGCAGTTGTGCCTCGGTCATGCCGAACACCACGCGGCCGATGTTGGCCCAGTAGGCGGTGCCGGCGCACATGCAGCAGGGCTCGACTGCCGTGTAGAGCGTGCAGCCCCACAGGAACTCGGGCGTGAAGTTGGTCGCGGCGACGCGTGCCAGCGTCGACTCGGCGTGGTTGACGGTGTCGATGTTGCATTGCTCCAGCAGCACGGTCTCCTGGTCGGGACCGACCAGCACCGCGCCGAAGGGGTGATGGCCGAGCGCGACGGCGCGCTGGGCCACCGCGTTGGAGCGGCGCAGGTGGCGCAGCATCTGGTCGTGCGTGGGGCGCAAGCCCTGGGCCGGAAGAGATGGGGTCTGGGACATGGTCTGGATATTCCTCGATCGGGCGACAGCCCAAGGCTATTACTTTTCCGCAGGGCAAGGATCCTGTTCGCTACCGATGGAAGGGCGCCCGGCACGCGGTACGGGCCGAACGACCCCACTGCGCCGGCCCTTCGGGCTCCCCTTGCGGTGCAGAGGGGATCGCCCGTCCCGCACCGCATGCCGGGCTCAGCGGTGTTCAAAGGCCGACTGCGTCTCCAACGCCGATGCAACCCCGACCTGTCAGCGGTGGTGGGCGGTATGCCCTGGGCTGGCCGTTGAGGCACCGCCGAGCAGCGCAGCGGTGCGCGGATCAGGGCTCGCGACTGTTTGAGTGGAGCGAAGCGGAGCGAGTTTGAGCGAGACCCCGCGTACCGCGAGCAGCGCAGGGCAGCCGCGAAGCGGCCGGTGACGTCGGCCGGCCCAGGGCATACCGCCCGCCGCCGCCGCCCCTGTCGCCGCCCCTGTCGCCGCCCCTGTCGCCACCCCTGCCGAAGCCGCCACCGCGGCCGGACTCACTCCTTGACCGACCCGGTCAGCCCCGAGACGTAGTACTCGACGAAGAAGGAATAGATGAAGGCCACCGGCAGCGACCCCAGCAGCGCACCGGCCATCAGCGGTCCCCACTGGTAGACATCGCCCTGCACCAGCTCGGTCACCACGCCGACCGGCAGCGTCTTGATCTCCGACGAGGAGACGAAGGTCAGCGCGTAGATGAACTCGTTCCACGACAGCGTGAAGGCGAAGATGCCGGCCGAGATCAGGCCCGGCACCGCCAGCGGCAGCACGATCTTGACCAGGATCTGCCATCGGCTCGCGCCGTCGATCAGCGCGCACTCCTCGAGCTCGGCCGGGATCGATCGGAAGTAGCCCATCAAGAGCCAGGTGCAGAACGGGATCAGGAAGGTCGGATAGGTCAGAACCAGGGCCCAGCGGGTGTCGAACAGCCCGAGGTTGAAGACCACGTTGGCGAGCGGAATGAACAGGATCGACGGCGGCACCAGGTAGGCCAGGAAGATCGCCAGCCCGGTCTGGCGCGAGCCCTTGAAGCGCAGCCGCTCGATGGCATAGGCCGCCAGCACCGACACCACCAGCGAGCCGAAGGTGGACACCACCGACACCAGCACCGTGTTCCAGAGCCATTGCGGATAGGCGGTGTCGAACAGCAGCTTGTGGAAGTGCGCCAGCGTCGGCGCGATGACCCAGAACGGATTGCCCTCGCGCGACAGCAGCTCGGCCTCGGGCTTCACCGCCGTGATCGCCATCCAGTAGAACGGGAACAGCAGCACGATCAGGAACACCACGAGCGGCAGGTACACCGTGACCGCCTTGCGCGGCACGGTGTCGAGGTAGCTCATGCCGACGACGTCGATCTGGCCGGAATTGCTCATTTTTGCCAGGCCCTGCGTTGAAGTCCGAAGTAGCTGAACATGATGCAGCCCAGCAGGAAGGGCACCATCGCGATCGCGATGGCCGCACCCTCGCCCAGCGCGCCGCCCGAGATCGCGCGCTGGAACGACAGCGTCGCCATCAGGTGGGTCGCATTGAGCGGCCCGCCGCGCGTGATCACGTAGATCAGCTGGAAGTCGGTGAAGGTGAACAGCACCGAGAAGGTCATCACCACCGCGATGATCGGCGTCAGCAGCGGCAGGGTCACGTGGCGGAACTGCTGCCACGGTGTCGCGCCGTCGATCGCCGAAGCCTCGTAGTACGAGGGCGAGATGGTCTGCAGGCCGGCCAGCAGCGTGATCGCGACGAAAGGCACGCCGCGCCACACGTTGGCCGCGATCACCGCGAAGCGGGCATTCCACGGGTCGCCGAGGAAGTCGATGTAGTGGTCGATCAGCCCCAGCTTCATGAGCCCCCAGCTGATGATCGAGAACTGCGAGTCGTAGATCCACCAGAAGGCGATCGCCGACAGCGCGGTCGGCACGATGTAGGGCAGCAGGATCACCGCCCGGAAGAAGGTCTTGAGGCGGATGTTCTTGTTGAGCAGCACCGCCAGCCAGAGGCCCAGCAGGAACTTGAAGACGCTCGCCACCACCGTGTAGAAGAGCGTGTTGAACAGCGCCAGCCGCGTGACCGCGTCGTTCCAGAGAAACTCGTAGTTCTCGAGCCCGATCCACTGGCCCGGACGGCCCACCTTGGCATCGGTGAAGCCGAGCCAGGTGCCGAGCCCGAGCGGATAGGTCAGGAACAGCAGCAGCAGCACCGCCGCCGGCAACATGAACATGAAGCCAAGGGCGTTGCGGCTGTTCTGCAGCCGGGCCAGTCGCGTGGTCATGGGCAGCGTCTTCAGACCTTGTAGTAGCGCTCGGCACGCTTCTGCGCGCGTTCCGCCGCTTCCTTCGGCGACTTCGACCCGCTGGCCGCCTCGGCCACCATGTTCGGGATGATGAAGTCCGCCGCCACGCCGGCCGAGGCATAGCCCAGCTTGCCGTCGTAGCCGGCCGGGCGCAGGTTCTTGACCGAATCGCGGTACGGCGTGTTCTTCGGATCGGAGGTCCAGATCGGATTGGCCTCGTAAGCCCGCAGCGGCTGCGCGACATAGCCGCCGCAGCCCTTGAGCCAGTCGTCGAACTGCGGCCGCTCCATCATGAAGCGCAGGAACTCCTTGGAGGCCTGCGGGTACTTGGTGTACTTCATGATCATCTGGTTGAAGAACAGGTGCGACTCGGTCGGCACCCCCACCGGACCGACCGGGAACACCGCGTGGTTGATGTCGGCGGCCATCTCCTTGACCTTGGGATCGGGCGAGTTCCTGGCCGCGTAGTAGATCGAGATGCCGTTGTTGGTGATGCTGATCTGGCCGTCGAGGAAGGCCTTGTTGTTGTTCGGATCGAGCCACGACAGCGTGCCCGGGATGAAGTTGGCATAGAGCTCCTTGGCGTACTCCAGCGCCTTCAGGGTCTCGGGGCTGTCGAGCACCACCTTGTTGTTCTTGTCGACCAGCTTGCCGCCGAAGGACCAGATCAGCCAGTTGGTCCAGGTGCTGTCGCCGGTCGCGTTGCCGAGCGCCATGCCGCCGGGCGTGCCCTTTTCCTTCAGTGCCTTGTAGAGCTTGAGGAAGTCCTCGTTGTTCTTCGGGAAGGTGTCGAAGCCGGCCGCCTTGACCATGCTCTCGCGGTAGACGATCAGCGAGCCCGAGGCGCCCAGCGGCAGCCCGATCCACTTCTTGCCGTCGGGCCGCATGAAGAGCTCGCCGGCGCTGTACCAGCCGCCGTACTTCTTGCCCAGGTATTCCGCCAGGTCGGTGACGTCGAGCAGCTTTTCGGGGTACAGGTTGGCGTCGTCGTTGGTCGACAGGATGATGTCCGGGCCGGCGCCGGTGTTGGCCGCCACCGCCGCCTTGGGCCGCACGTCCTCCCAGCCCTCGTTGTCGACCCGCACCTCGATGCCGGTGGCCTCGCTGAAGCGCTTGACGTTGGCCGTGAAGGCGTCGATGTCACCCTGCACGAAGCGGCTCCAGCGCAGCACCCGCAGCTTGGCGCCCTTCTCGGGCTTGAAGGTGATCGACTGCGCGTTCGCCAGCGGCGAGAAGATCGCGGTGCCGACGCCCAGCGAGGCGGCGGCCGCGATGCCGGCCGAGCTTTTCAGAATCTTGCGGCGATTGAAATCACTCATTCATGTCTCCTGTTGTTGAACGGCCGAAATGTCGGTTCAGTCAGTCGAGGACAGAGCAAAAACTGCTTCGCAGTTTCTTGGTCTGTCCCGCGAGGTCTCAAGCCACCAGCCGTTGGCCGGTGCCGGCGTCGAAGAGATGCGCGCGCTGAAGGTCGGGCTGCAGGTGGATCGTGGTGCCGGGCGCGAAGTCGTGGCGCTCGCGGAACACCGCCGAGAGTTCGACCCCTTCGTGGCGGCAGGCGACGAAGGTGTCCATGCCGGTCGGCTCCATCACCGCCACTTGGGCGGCAATGCCGCCCTGGTCGGCCAGCGCCAGGTGCTCGGGCCGGGTGCCGTAGACAACCCGCTGGCCATCGGCCCCGCCGGCCGCGACCGGCGCATCGAGCTGCGTGCCGTCGGCCAGCTCGACCCGGGCCACGCCGCCGCTGCGGCGCAGGATGCCGGGCAGGAAGTTCATCGCCGGCGAGCCGATGAAGCCGGCCACGAACTGGTTGGCCGGATGGTCGTAGAGCTCGAGCGGGCTGCCGGTCTGCTCGATCCGGCCGTCGCGCATGACGACGATCTTGTCGCCCATGGTCATGGCCTCGATCTGGTCGTGCGTGACGTAGATCGAGGTGGTCTTCAGGCGCTGGTGCAGTTCCTTGATCTCGCTGCGCATCGCCACCCGCAGCTTGGCGTCGAGGTTGGACAGCGGCTCGTCGAACAGGAACACCTGCGGATCGCGCACGATGGCGCGCCCCATCGCGACCCGCTGCCGCTGGCCGCCCGAGAGCTGGCGCGGATAGCGGTCGAGCAGCGGCGCCAACGCCAGGATCTCGGCCGCGCGCTGGACCTTGGCCTCGATCGTCGGCTTGTCCATCTTCGCCAGCGCCAGCGCGAAGGCCATGTTCTGGCGCACCGTCATGTGCGGGTAGAGCGCGTAGTTCTGAAACACCATCGCGATGTCGCGCTCCTTCGGCGGCAGGTCGTTGACCCGCTTTTCGCCGATGCGGATCTCGCCGCCGTTGATCTCCTCGAGGCCGGCGATCATGCGCAGCAGGGTCGACTTGCCGCAGCCCGAGGGCCCCACCAGCACCGTGAACGAGCCGTCCCGGATGTCGATGTCCACCCCGTGCAGGATGGCGACTTCACCGAAGTTCTTCTTGACTGACTGGATCGTGACACTGGCCATGCACTGGAATCCTCAAAGGTCGCGAATCGACGTCGGGCCATGGAGGCTCCATGCCGCAAGCGCGGAGTATTGGCATCGCGACCCGGCGGCGCATCAGGGCAAACCGTTAGGCATTAACCCGCAAAAAATTTGTATGATGACCTGATAACCGCCTTTTTCTCTTCCTCCGCCGTGCGGGATTCCGCCTCCCCCCAACCCCAGCCGCTGGTCGTCGACCGGCTGTCGGACCGGTTGGCGGCGCTGCTGGGCGCGCAGATCGAAAGCGGCGCCCTGCAGGCCGGCGACCGCCTCCCCACCGAGCAGCAGCTGGCCTCGGCCCACGGCGTCTCGCGCACCGTGGTGCGCGAGGCGGTGCACCAGCTCAAGTCGAGGGCCCTGGTGCAGTCGCGCCAGGGTTCCGGCGTCTTCGTCGCGCCGCCGCCTCTCAACCAGCCGCTGGCCTTCGACCCGGCCGTGCTGACCTCGGTGCAGGCGGTGGTCCACGTGGTCGAAGTGCGGCGGGTCCTCGAAGGCGAGATCGCCGCACTGGCCGCCGAGCGCGCCACGCGCAGCCAGATCGCGTCGCTGCGGCGCGCCCTCATGGCCATCGACACCGCGGTGGCCGAGGGCCGCGACGGCGTCGCCGAGGACCTGGCCTTCCACCGCGTGATCGGCGAGTCGACCGGCAACCCGCAATTCCGCCTGCTGCTCGGCTTTCTCGAGCAGTACCTGCGCGAAGGCATGCGCATCACGCGCGGCAACGAGGCCCGGCGGGCCGACTTCATGACGGCAGTGCAGCGCGAGCACCGCGCCATCTTCGAGGCCATCGCGGCCCACGACCCGGTCGCGGCCCGCCTGCACGCCAACGAACACCTCATCCGCGGGGAACAGCGGCTGGTCGAGGGCGGCGTCATCGACGGCCGCCGTCGCCAGGCCGCTGCCCGGGTCGCTCGCGCCGGGGCCTCCGCACCCATCCGCAAAGCAAAGCACTGAAGGAGAACGCAATGAAACTCATGATCACCGGCGGCGGGGGCTTCGTCGGCGCCCGCCTCGCACGCACCCTGCTCGCTCGCGGCACGCTGGCCGGCCAGCGCATCGAGCGCATGGTGCTGACCGACATCGCGCCGCCCCCAGCCGACCTGCTGGCCGACGCGCGGGTCGAGGCCCGCACCGGCCCGCTGCTGGCGCAGACCGAGGCGCTGCGCGAAGAGCCCTTCGACGGCATCTTCCACCTGGCGTCGGCCGTGTCGGGCGAATGCGAGCTCGACTTCGACCTCGGCCTGCGCTCCAACCTCGACAGCACGCGGGCGCTGCTCGATGCGCTGCGGGCCCACGTGAACGGCGGCGGCAAGCTCGCGCGGCTGGTGTTCTCGAGCTCGGTGGCGGTGTTCGGGCCCGACCCGGCGGTGCCCCTGCCCAAGCAGGTGGCCGACGACACGCTGCCGGCGCCGCAGACCTCCTACGGCACCCAGAAGCTGATCTGCGAGCACCTGGTGGCCGACTACACGCGCAAGGGCTACGTCGACGGCCGTGCCGCGCGGCTCATGACCGTCACCGTGCGGCCGGGCCGGCCCAACGGCGCCGCCTCCTCTTTCTTCAGCGGCATCATCCGCGAGCCGCTGGCCGGCGTCGAATCGATCTGCCCGGTCTCGCCCGAGGTGTCGCACCCGGTGTCCTCGCCGTCGCGCACCGTCGACGGGCTGATCGCGGTCTACGAGGCCACGCGCGAGGCCTTCTGCGGCCGCACGGCGCTCAACCTGCCGGCGCTCAACGTGCGCGTGGCAGACATGCTCGACGCCCTCGAAGCGGTGGCCGGTCCGAAGGTGCGCGCCCGGGTGCGCTTCGAGCGCGACGAGCGCATCGCCGGCATCGTGGCCAACTGGCCGGGGGGCGCAACGGCCGCGCGAGCGGCGCGCCTGGGCCTGCTGCCGCACGAGAATTTTGCCGATATCGTCCGGCAGTACATCGACGACTGCGCGGCGCTGCCGAATGCAGACCAGACCTTGAAGGGAATGTCCTGATGAAAACCCACACGAAGAAGAAAGCCAAGTCCACCGCCCAAAAGCCGCGAACGCCGGCGCTGCGCTCGCAGGCCTGGTTCGACAACCCGGCCAATGCCGACATGACCGCGCTCTACCTCGAGCGCACCATGAACTTCGGCCTCGGCTTCGACGAACTGCAGTCGGGCCGGCCGATCATCGGCATCGCCCAGACCGGCTCCGACATCGCGCCCTGCAACCGCCACCACCTGGTGCTGGCGGAGCGGGTGCGCGAAGGCATCCGCGACGCCGGCGGCATCGCCTTCGAATTCCCGATCCACCCGATCCAGGAAACCTGCAAGCGGCCGACCGCGGCGCTCGACCGCAACCTCCAGTACCTCTCGCTGGTCGAGGTGCTCTACGGCTATCCGATCGACGGCGTGGTGCTGACCACCGGCTGCGACAAGACCACCCCGGCACAGCTGATGGCCGCCGCCACGGTCGACATCCCGGCGATCGCGCTCAACTCGGGGCCGATGCTCAACGGCTGGTACCAGGGCGAGCGCACCGGCTCGGGCACCATCGTCTGGCGCGCGCGCGAGATGATGGCCGCCGGCCAGATCGGCTACCAGGAGTTCCTGAAGCTGGTCGCGTCTTCGGCCCCCTCGACCGGCCACTGCAACACCATGGGCACCGCGTCGACGATGAACTCGCTGACCGAGGCGCTCGGCATGACGCTGCCCGGCAGCGCCGCGATTCCCGCGCCCTACCGCGACCGCCAGGAGATGGCCTACATGACCGGCAAGCGCATCGTCGAGATGGTGCGCGAAGACTTGAAGCCCTCCGACATCCTCACACGCGAGGCCTTCGAGAACGCGATCGTCGTCAACTCCGCGCTCGGCGGCTCGACCAACGCGCCGGTGCACCTGAACGCGATCGCCCGCCACATCGGTGTCGATTTGACCACCGACGACTGGGAGAAGCACGGCTACAAGATCCCGCTGATCGTCAACCTGCAGCCGGCCGGCGAGTACCTCGGCGAGGACTACTACCGCGCCGGCGGCGTGCCTGCCGTGGTGGCCGAGCTGATCGCCAAGGGCAAGATCTTGCCGGCCCTCACGGCCAACGGCAAGACCCTGATCGAGAACTGCGAAGGCCAGTTCACCAGCGACCGCAAGGTGATCTGGCCCTATGCCAAGCCGATGAAGAAGAACGCCGGCTTCCTCAACCTCAAGGGCAACCTGTTCGACTCCGCGATCATGAAGACCAGCGTGATCACGCCCGAATTCCATACCCGCTACCTCGAGGACCCGAAGGACCCGATGGCCTTCGAAGGCACGGCCATCGTCTTCGACGGCCCCGAGGACTACCACCATCGCATCGACGACCCGAAGATGAAGATCGGCCCCCACAGCGTGCTCTTCATGCGCGGCGTGGGCCCGGTCGGCTATCCGGGCGCGGCCGAGGTGGTCAACATGCGCGCGCCGTCCTACCTGATCAAGAAGGGCATCACCGCCCTGCCCTGCATCGGCGACGGCCGGCAGTCCGGCACCTCGGGCTCGCCCTCGATCCTCAACGCCTCGCCCGAGGCGGCGACCGGCGGCGGACTGGCGCTGGTGCGCACCGGCGACCGCGTGCGCATCGACCTGAAGAAGCGCACCGCCAACATGCTGGTGTCCGACGAAGAGCTCGAGAAGCGGCGCGCCGAGCTGGCCGCCGCCGGCGGCTACCCGTACCCCCCGAGCCAGACGCCGTGGCAGGAAATCCAGCGCGGCATCGTCGACGAGTTGTCAGAGGGCATGGTGCTCAAGCCGGCGGTCAAATACCAGAAGATCCACGCGACCTTCGGCATTCCCCGAGACAATCATTGACCTCCCCCAGGTTGTCCGCACTTCGTGTCGGGCGCCCACCCCCACGCCGGGGGCAATACCAGCGGCCCGGCAAAGCCGGTTCCGCGGTATTTCTGGAAGGGAACCCGCTTACTTCGAGCCGGGTGGGAATGCGGCGAACATCTTGTCGAGCGCGGCCTGCAGGAGCGCGCTCATCTTCGCGGGGTCGTCCTGCACCGTGCCGCTCGCGGTACCGCGCCAGGCCGAGCGGCCGGGAGCAGCAGCGGAACGGCCAATGCGGCCAGCGCAGCGAAACGCCGGTTCATGTGGAGTTCCATCCGACGAGAAGAGGGAGTCCAGCGCTCAGGACCGGCTGAAGAGCAGCACCGAATTCGTGCCGCCGAAAGCGAAGGAGTTGCTGATCGCGGCATGCAAATCCGGCGCGTCGCTGTCACCGGGCAGCACCAGGTTCAGCCCGCAGGCCGGATCGGGCGCGGCGCAGTGCATGTTCGGCGGCAACGCACGAAGATGCAGTGCCAGCACCGTGACCACGGCCTCGAGCGCGCCCGCGGCGCCGAGCAGGTGCCCGTGCAGCGCCTTGGTCGAGCTCACGCGCAGGCGGTCGAGGTCCTCGCCCCAGACAGCGGCCAGCGCATCGCGCTCGACCACGTCGCCGATGCGGGTGGCCGTGCCGTGCGCATTGCAGTAACCGACGTCGCGCGGCTGCAGCCCGGCCTGGCGCAGCGCCTGGCGCAGCGCGCGCGCCTGGCCCCGCGCGTCCGGCTTGGTCAGGTGGGTGGCGTCGCAGCTGAGTCCCCAGCCGGCCAGTTCGGCGTAGGCCCGGGCGCCGCGGCGGCGTGCGCGCTCGGCCGATTCGAGCACCAGGAAGGCGGCCCCCTCGCCGAGCGCGAAGCCGCTGCGGTCGCTCGCGAAAGGCCGGATCGCAGTGGCCTCTTCGCCGGGCTTGACGTTCGCCAGCGTCTGCATCGCCTGCCAGGCGAGCACCACGCCCGGYACGATGAGCGCCTCGCTGCCGCCGGCGATCGCCAGATCGACATCGCCACGCTGCACCGCCTTGGCCGCTTCGGCAATGGCCACCGACGAGGAGGCGCAGGCCACCGAATAGGTCAGCACCGGACCCTGCGCGCCCTGGCGCATCGCCACCTGCGACGCCGGGGCATTCGGCATGAAGGCCGGGATGGTCAGCGGCGGCACCCGTCCGCCGCCGCGGTAGGCCGCCTCGAGCGCCGCGGCGCCGCCCATGCCGCAGCCGGAGAAGACGCCGATGCGCTCGGGATCGATGTCTCCGAGCGCGCCGGCATCCCGCATCGCGAGGTCGGCCGCGGCCACGGCGAGCTGACTCACACGGTCGACGCCGGCAAGCTGCAGCTTGGTGAACCAGCGCGATTCATCGAAGGCCACGCGCGCCGCGGCGGCCGCCCTGGGCAATTCGGGAAAGACCGGCTCCAGCGCCGAACGGCCGCGCAGCAAGGCCTCGAACGCGCCGGCGTGATCGTCGCCGTGGGGGGCCATAAGGCCCAGGCCGGTGACCGCAACCGGGTTCACGTGGTGGTCTGCGCCACCCTGATCCTGTCGACCACGGCCGCGAGTTCGGCCAGGGTGTCGATGTTCGGATCGTCGTCGGGCATCGCGATCGAGAAACGGTCTTCGATGGCGAACACGAACTCGACCAACGCCAGCGAATCGAAGCCTTTCTCGCGCATCGAAGCATGGGGGTCGAGTGCCGATGCCTCGATGCCGTACTTCTCGTGGATCAGGTCCTGCAATTCCTTCAGCGAACTCATCGTGCGGTGTCCGTCGTCATTTCTGGCCGTCTCCCTGAGGACGGCAATGTTGTGGATGTCGGCCCGCGAGAATCAGCTCCTCCTGGCGCGGCCGCCGACGCGGCCCGCGGGCAGTGACGTCTCATGATATCCGCTCCAGCCCGTCGGATTCGCGCTGGGGCGGGGCCGCCAGCGCAGCGACGGCAGCGCGAACAGGACGCCCAGCAAAGCCCCGGCGAGCACGTCCAGTACCACGTGCTGCTTGATCGCCAGCGTCGACCAGGCGATGGCCGCGAACCACAGCGCATTGGCCAGGCGCAGCGGAATCGGCGCCCCCGCGTGGCGCAGGATGTGCTCGACCCAGAGGGCCGTGAAGATTGCGATCGCGACATGCATCGACGGACAGGCATTGCCGGCGGCGTCGACGCCCTGCAGGATCGCGAAGCCCGGAAAATCCGTCGGCGGCAGCGGGATCGGCGGGATCTGGGTCGGCCAGAAGTAGAACAGGGACAGGCCCGTCAGGCACAGGCCGCCGACCCACAGCCCATACACCACCAGTTCGCGAAAGCTGAGCTGGAGTCCGGGCGCAAAGCCCACATACAGCCAGAGCGAGAAATAGGCGACCAGCGCCTGGGGCTGGAACGGGACCAGGTGGTCGAGCGCGGTCAGCCGCATCACCGCGACCGGGCTCGTCGGCTGCCGCAACAAGTGGAAGTAGCCGATGAAGAACAGCCAGGTGAAGGCGGTGGTGCCGATCACCTTCAAGGCGAAATGCCTACGGATCCGCAACCAGATCTCGACCTTCCAGCTCTCGGGGGGACGGGGCGCCGGGCGCGGGTCGGGGGGGGGATTCATGGGGCTCGGCGTTGTCGCGGATTCTCGCATCAGCAACAACGCCGGGCGCGTCGACGCTAGAGAATCAGCAGCGCCCTGAAGTCATTGACGTTGGTATGGGTCGGTCCGGTCACCAGCAGATCGCCGATGGCATCGAAGTAGCCGTAGGCGTCGTTGCGGTCGAGATGGTCGGCGAGCTTGACACCGGCCGCCTCGGCGCGGCGCAGCGTGTCGGGCGTGACGATGGCGCCGGCATTGTCCTCGACGCCGTCGATGCCGTCGGTGTCGGCCGCCAACGCCCAGACACCGTCGCGGCCGGCCAGCGCGCCGGCGAGCCCCATGCAGAACTCGCCCGCCCGGCCGCCGCGGCCCTTGGCCTGGCCGGGCCGCCGCGGGCGGATGGTGACCGTGGTCTCGCCGCCCGACAGGATCACGCAAGGCTTGGCGAACGGCGCGCCGCGCAGCGCCACGGCGCGCGCCAGGGCGCCGTGCACCTTGCCCACTTCGCGCGATTCGCCTTCGATCTCGTCGCTCAGGATGTGGGCCGGAATCCCGGCGGCATGGGCCGCGGCCGCAGCCGCCTCGAGCGACTGCTGGGGCGCCGCGATCACGTGCGTCACGTGGCCCTCGAACACGGCATCACCCGGCTTCGGGGTCTCGAGCGCCCCGCTTTCGAGGCGCGCCCGCACCGGCGCGGGCACCTCGATCCGGTAGCGGTCGAGGATCGCCAGCGCGTCGGCGCAGCTGCTCGCATCGGGCACGGTGGGGCCGCTGGCGATCACGGCCGGGTCGTCCCCCGGCACGTCGCTGATGGTCAGCGTCACGACCTTGGCCGGTGCACAGGCGGCCGCCAGCCGGCCGCCCTTGATCCGCGACAGGTGCTTGCGCACGCAGTTCATCTCGCCGATGTGGGCGCCCGATTCGAGCAGCTCGGTGTTGATGCGCTGCTTGTCGGCCAGCGTGAGCCCGTCGGCCGGCAGCGTCAGCAGCGAGGAGCCGCCGCCCGAGATCAGGCACAGGACGAGGTCGTCGGCCGTCAGGCCTTGGGTGAGCGCGAGGATTCGCTGCGCGGCGTCGAGTCCGGCCTGGTCGGGCACCGGATGCGCCGCCTCGACCAGTTCGATGCGCGAGGACAGCCCCTCGGGGCGCGGCGGGATGTGGCCATAGCGCGTGACCACCAGGCCCGACAGCGGTGCCTCCGCCGGCCACAGCGCCTCCAGCGCCTGCACCATCGAGCCGCCGGCCTTGCCGGCGCCGAGCACCAGCGTGCGGCCCTTCGGCGGTGGGGGCAGGTAGGCGCCCATGCTGGCCAGCGGCAGCGCCCGCTCGACCGCGACGCGGTACAGATGCTCAAGGAATTCGCGCGGCGCCGAGTGCGCGTCGGGGGATGGTTGCAGTTTCGATGTGGTCATAGATCGCCTTGTCTCGACATTGTCTCCATCTTCGCCCGCCTCGCCGCGAGGCGAGTTGGGCCCGAGCTACTTCGTACTGGCTCCGCCTTCGAACCACTTGCCGATCAAGGCCCGCTCGGCGTCGGTGATACCGGTCGAATTGTTCATCGGCATGATCTTGGTCACCACCGCCTGCTGGTACACCGCCTGCGCATGCGCGGCGACCTGGTCGGGCGTGTCGAGGCGCACGTTCTTCATCTGCACCTGGGCGCCATGGCACATGTAGCAGCGCTGCTCGAGCACCTTCTGCACGTCGCCATAGGACACCTTCTTGACCGCCGCGCCGGGCGCCGGTTCCGCCGCCGGCTCGGGCTTCATCCAGACGATGGTGAGGCCCAGCACCGCGATGCCGAACAGCGCGTAGGGAATCGGATTGCGCGCATTGCCGAGCTTGAATCGATGGCGCACCACGAAGAACTGCCGGATGGCCGCGCCGCCGAGCATGATCAGCAGCAGCACGATCCAGTTGTACTTGTGGGCGTAGGTAAAGCTGTAGTGGTTGCTCAGCATCGCGAACAGCACCGGCAAGGTGAAGTAGGTGTTGTGCACGCTGCGCTGCTTGCCGCGCTGGCCATGCACCGGATCTACGGCCAAGCCCTCGCGCAGCGCCTGCACGTTCTTGCGCTGGCCCGGGATGATCCAGAAGAACACGTTGCCGCTCATGGTCGTGGCCATCATCGCGCCGACCAGCAGGAAGGCCGCACGGCCGGCAAACCACTCGCAGGCCAGCCAGGCCGCGAACGCGATGAAGATGGCAACCAGCACGCCGACGATGGTGTCGCCGTTCTTGCGCCGGCCGAACAACTGGCAGATGCCGTCGTAGACCATCCAGAAGACCACGAAGAAAGCCAGCGCGACGCCGATCGCGGCGCCGGGCTGCCAGTCCATCCTGGACTTGTCGATCAGGTAGGTGCTGGCGTTCCACAGATAGGACATCGTGAACAGCGCGAAGCCCGTGAGCCAGGTCGAGTAGCTCTCCCAGTACGACCAGTGCAGGTGGTCCGGCAGCCGCTTGGGCGCCAGCGCGTACTTCTGCATGTTGTAGAAGCCGCCGCCATGCACCGCCCACTGTTCGCCGCCGACGCCCTTGTCGAGGGATTCCTGGTCTTGCGGCTTCTCGAGGCTGTTGTCCAGCATCACGAAGTAGAAGGAGGCGCCGATCCAGGCGACGGCGGTGATGACGTGGACCCAGCGCAACAGCAGGTTGGCCCAGTCGAGGTAGTAGCTTTCCATGTGCTCTCAACCTTGTCGGCGCGTGGGGGCGCCGCGGTGTACCGGCCTGCTCACCACTGCGGGCGCTGTAAGCAGAGAAAGTGCCGCGAACGCAGACCCGGGCTGGGGACTCGCTCCGCTGCGGCTTGTTGTGGACTGAAGTGTATACACTTTTGAGGGCTGGCTCCTGGGTTTTTGCATCACTCGGCGTGCTGGAAAACCCTGAGCGCCATTGACAGGGGCACCTTCGCGCAGCAGCGCTTCGGTATTCGCCTTCGGAGCGGCCGGGCGCCTCATGCAGGCGGAAGCGATTGCAACAACTGTGCCGCGACCGCCACGGCAATCACCTCGGGTTCCTTGCCGGTGATGCCGGGAATGCCGATCGGACAGGTCACCCGGTCCATTTCCGGCGCCGTGAAACCCCGTGCCTCCAGCCGGTGACGAAAGGTCGCCCACTTCGTCTTGCTGCCGATCAGGCCGATATAGGGCAGGTCGTCGCGCTTGCGCAGGCGCTTCAGGCAGGCGATGACGATGTCGAGGTCTTCCGCATGGCTGAAGCTCATGATCAGCACGCGCGAGCCCGGTGCGAGCTGCACCACGGCCTGCTGCACCGGGTCGGAATGCTCGGTCTCGATCTGCGCCGGCAGCTCGGGCGGAAAGACGCCGTCGCGGCTGTCGATCCAGCGCACCGCGAACGGCAGCGTAGCGAGCAGTCGCGCCAGGGCGGCGCCCACGTGGCCGCCGCCGAACAGCGCCACCGGCTCCAGGTGCGCCAGCAGTTCGGCTTGCAGTGCCTTCGCATCCCCGGCATCGATCAGCCGATAGGACAGGAAGACCACGCCGCCGCAGCACTGGCCCAGGCTCGGGCCCAGCGGGTAGCGCCGCACGCCCTCTATCGGCGGGCCGCCTGCGAGCCAGACGCGGGCTTCATCGGTGGCCTGGAACTCGAGCTGGCCGCCGCCGATGGTGGCGGTGAGCCCCTCGGCCCAGACCGCCAYCCAGGTGCCGGCCTCGCGCGGCGCCGAGCCCTGGGTCGACTCGACGCGCACCAGCACGCCGCGTTCGTGCGCCAACCGCCCCAGCAATTCGTCGACTGCGCCGGTCATCTTGGAAACCTCCGGTTGCGCGGCCCTTGGCCGGGCACGGTATAAACCCGCCGATGCATTTTCAGTCCACCTCGCGCCGCCTCGCCCTGGCGGCCGCACTCCTCGCCAGCCTGTGGCTGGCCGGCTGCAGCACCACGCCGACCGGCGCGGTTCCGGGCCAGCTCAGCAGCGCCAAGCCCGAGCCGGGCGACAACAGCCGCGGCAGGCCGCGCGCGTCGAGCGCCGCCACGGCGCGCGACTATCGCAAGGACGCTGCCCGCCATGTCTACGAGATCAACAAGGACCGCATCTACGGCGGCAAGCTGCCGCCGCTGCTCTATGCGGTCGGCACGCTGCAAGTCAACCTCGATGCCGACGGCAAGGTCCTGTCGATGCACTGGATGCGGGCGCCGACGCACGCGCCCGAGGTGATCGCCGAGATCGAGCGCACCGTGCTCGTGGCCGCGCCCTACCCGGCCGCCACGCGCCTCGGCAAGGTCACCTGGACCGACACCTGGCTGTGGGACGAAGGCGGTCATTTCCAGCTCGACACGCTCAGCGAAGGGCAGATGTAGCTCGCCCCCAGGTTGGCTCACTGCGTGTAGCCGCCCACCCCCTACCGGGGGCAACACCAGCGGCCCGGCGAAGCCGGTTCCGCGGTGTTTCACCAACGGGCCTGGCTGCGCCGGCCAGAGCAATCGGGCTGTGGTAGTTCTACGGCTGCGCGCAGCGCGCCTGTTCGTGGGCAGTCGCGGAACCGGCTTCGCCGGGCCGCTGACTGCGCCCCCGGTAGGGGGTGGGAGGGCTACACGAAGTGAGCCCGACCTGGGGGCGAGCATCATGACCCGCGGTAGGTCGAGTAGCTCCATGGGCTCACCAGCAGCGGCACGTGGTAGTGCTGGTCGGTGTGCGCGACACCGAAGTCCAGCGCCACGCGATTGAGGAAATTCGGCTCGGGCAGCGTCACGCCGCGGGCCTTGAAGTAGCCCGCCACATCGAACACCAGCCGGTAGGTGCCGGCCTTCAGCGTGCTGTTGTCGTACAGCGGGCCGTCGCTGCGGCCGTCGGCGTTCAGCGTGAAGCGCCGCACCAGCGTGGCGCGCGCGTCCTCGGCCGTGCCGTCGGTGGTGAACAGCGCGACCTCCATGCCGGCGGCCGGACAGCCGTGCATCGTGTCCAGTACGTGAGTGCTCAGGCCCATGAATGTTCTCCTTCGGTGCATTCGGGAAATTACGGTCGACAAAAGTGTATACAGTTATCGGCTTTGGGTCTATCATGAAAAGCATGGACTCGACCACCACCCGCTCCATCGTCGACGCACTCACCAAGGCCATTGTGGAACACCGGCTGCAGCCCGGCAGCAAGCTGGCCGAGCAGAAGCTCGCCGACCACTTCGGCGTCTCCCGCACCCTGGTGCGGCAGGCGCTGTTCCAGCTGTCGCAGAACAAGCTGATCCGGCTCGAGCCCGCGCGCGGCGCCTTCGTCGCGGCACCCGCGGTCGACGAGGCCCGGCAGGTGTTCGCCGTGCGCCGCATGCTCGAGGCCGAGATGACGCGCGCCTTCGTGCGCAGCGTCACGCCGGCCAAGATCAAGGCGCTCAGGGAGCATGTGGCGCTCGAAAAGGCCGCGGTGTCGGGCGAGGACATCTCGGGCCGCACCGAGCTGCTGGGCGATTTCCACGTGCGCATGGCCGAACTCATGGGCAACACGGTGCTGGCGCAGATCCTCGGCGAACTGATCTCGCGCTGCGCCCTCATCACGCTGATGTACCAGAGCGCCACCGCGGCGGAGCATTCGAACGACGAGCATGCCGACATCGTCAAGGCCCTCGCCGCCAAGGACGAGGAACGCGCCGTGCGCCTCATGACCGAGCACCTGGACCACGTCGAGGCCAACCTCACCTTCGACCGCAAGGTCCCCACCCACGACATCTCCCTCGCACTGGCATGACACCCACCCCCGTTGCTTGCTCACTTCGTGTAGCCGCCCGGAGTCGCTGCCCGAGGCAGCGGCTCTTCGAGTCCGTCCAAGCCTGCACAGGCAGGCTTGGAGCCGCGGCCCTCAGCCCCCTCAAAGGGGCAACACCAGCGGCCCGGCGAAGCCGGTTCCGCGGTGTTTCACCAACGGGCCTGACTGCGCCGGCCGATTCGAGAACCAGGCTGATCTGTAATACGGCTGCGCGTAGCGCGCCTGTTCGTGGGCAGCCGCGGAACCGGCTTCGCCGGGCCGCTGGCTGCGCCCCCGGTAGGGGGTGGGCGCCCGACACGAAGTGCGGGCAACCTGGGGGCGAGCAATGATCTACGACACGACCCTGCCCTACCCGCGCGACCTGGTCGGCTACGGCCGCAATCCGCCGCATGCGCAATGGCCCGGCCGCGCCCGCATCGCGGTCCAGTTCGTCCTCAACTACGAGGAAGGCGGCGAGAACTGCGTGCTGCACGGCGACGCCGGCTCCGAGCAGTTCCTCTCCGAGATGTTCAATCCCGCGAGCTTCCCCGAGCGCCACATCAGCATGGAAGGGATCTACGAGTACGGCTCGCGCGCCGGTGTCTGGCGCATCCTGCGCGAGTTCGAGAAGCGCGGCCTGCCGCTGACCGTATTCGGCGTCGGCATGGCGCTGGAGCGCTACCCGGAGCTCACCGCGGCCTTCAAGGAACTGGGCCACGAGATCGCCTGCCACGGCTGGCGCTGGATCCACTACCAGGGCATCGACGAGGCCACCGAGCGCGAGCACATGCGGCTCGGCATGGATGCCATCCAAAAGCTCACGGGCGAGCGGGCGCTCGGCTGGTACACCGGACGCGACAGCCCGCGCACCCGGCGCCTGGTGGCCGACTACGGCGGCTTCGAATACGACAGCGACTACTACGGCGACGACCTGCCCTTCTGGATGAAGGTGCAGAAGACCGACGGCCAGGTCGTGCCGCAGCTGATCGTGCCCTACACCCTCGACTGCAACGACATGCGCTTCGCGCTGCCGCAGGGCTATTCGCATGCCGACCCCTTCTTCCAGTACATGAAGGACAGCTTCGACGCGCTCTATGCCGAAGGCGACGAGGCGCCGAAGATGATGAGCATCGGCATGCACTGCCGGCTGCTCGGACGTCCGGGCCGCATCGTGGCCCTGCAACGCTTTCTCGACCACATCGCCGGCCACGACCGGGTCTGGGTCTGCACCCGGCTCGACATCGCACGGCACTGGAAGGCGACGCATCCCTACGCCGCCTCGCAAGGAGACTGACATGGCGCTCACCATCGACCAACTCAACGCGGCATCGGCCGACGAAGCCGTCGCCCTGCTCGACGGCGTCTACGAGCATTCGCCATGGATCGCGGTGCGATCGCTCGTGTCGCGGCCTTTCCGCTCGCTGCCGCATCTCAAGCATGCGCTGGTGCAGGCCGTGACCCATGCCTCGCGCGAAGAGCAGCTCGGCCTGATCCGCGCCCACCCGGAGCTCGCGGGAAAGGCGATGCTCAGCAAGAGCCTCACGGCCGAGTCGACCCACGAGCAGAACAAGGCCGGCCTGACCGACTGCACGCCGGAGGAATTCGCGAAGATCCAGCAGCTCAACGCCGACTACAACGCCAAGTTCGGCTTTCCGTTCATCCTCGCGGTGCGTGGCCCGCGCGGCACCGGCCTCGCCAAGCGCGAGATCATCGACACCTTCGAACGCCGCCTGCACCACCACCCGGACTTCGAACTCGGCGAGGCCCTGCGCAACATCCATCGCATCGCCGAAATCCGGCTGGACGACAAGTTCGACGCCACGCCGGCGCTCGGCAACGGGGTCTGGGACTGGCAGGAAAAACTGTCGGTCCACACCGACCCGGGCTATGCCGAGAAGGGCCAGCTCACGGTCACCTACCTCACCGATGCGCACCGCGCCTGCGCTGCGCAGATCGCGGCCGACATGCGCGAGGCCGGCTTCGACAGCGTGCAGATCGATGCCGTCGGCAATGTGGTCGGCCGCTACGAAGGCGCCACGCCCGACGCCAAGGCCCTGCTCACGGGCTCGCACTACGACACGGTCCGCAACGGCGGAAAGTACGACGGCCGGCTCGGCATCTTCGTGCCCATGGCCTGCGTGAAGGAACTCAAGCGGCAGAACCGCCGCCTGCCCTTCGCGTTCGAAGTCGTCGGCTTCGCCGAAGAAGAAGGCCAGCGCTACAAGGCGACCTTCCTCGGTTCGGGCGCGCTCATCGGCCATTTCGACCGCAACTGGCTCGACCAGAAGGACGCACACGGCATCACCATGCGCGAGGCGCGTGCGAACGCCGGCCTGAAGGACGAGGACATCCCCAAGATCCAGCGCGATCCGGCGCGCTACCTCGGCTTCGTCGAAGTCCACATCGAGCAAGGACCGGTGCTCAACGAGCTGGACCTTCCCCTGGGCATCGTCACCTCCATCAACGGCGGCGTACGCTACGTGGGCGAAGTGATCGGCATGGCCAGCCACGCCGGCACCACGCCGATGAACCGGCGCCGCGACGCCGCGGCCGCGGTGGCCGAGCTGATCCTGTTCGCCGAGCAGCGCGCCGCGAAGGACGGTGATTCGGTCGCCACCGTCGGCATGCTGGAAGTGCCCGCCGGCTCGATCAACGTGGTCCCGGGGCGCTGCAAGTTCAGCCTCGACATCCGTGCGCCCAACGACCCGCAGCGCGATGCCGTGGTGCGCGACGTGCTGGCCGCGCTGGAGGAAATCACCGAACGCCGCGGTGTGCGCTACACCCTCGAGGAAGCCATGCGCGCCGCCGCCGCGCCGAGCGCGCCCGAATGGCAGCAGCGCTGGGAGAAGGCGGTCGACACGCTCGGCGTGCCGCTGTTCCGCATGCCCAGCGGCGCCGGCCACGACGCGATGAAACTGCACGAAGTGATGCCGCAGGCCATGCTTTTCGTGCGCGGCGTCAACTCCGGCATCAGCCACAACCCGCTCGAATCGAGCACCAACGACGACATGCAGCTGGCGGTCCAGGCCTTCCAGCTGCTGCTCGACAACCTTGCCGCCGAAGCGGCCCACTGACATGACCGACTACACCCAACTCGACGCCTGGATCGACGCCCACTTCGACGAGGAAGTGCGCTTCCTGCAGGAACTGGTGCGCGTGCCCACCGACACCCCGCCCGGCAACAACGCGCCGCACGCCGAACGCACGGCCGAGCTGATCCAGGCCTTCGGCTTCGAAGCCGAGAAGCACGCCGTGTCCGCGCAGGAAGTGAAGGAATACGGCCTCGAATCGATCACCAACCTGATCGTGCGCCGCAAGTACGGCCATGGCGGACGCACGGTGGCGCTCAATGCGCACGGCGACGTGGTCCCGCCCGGCGAGGGCTGGACCCACGACCCCTACGGCGGCGAGATCGACGGCGGCAGCCTCTACGGCCGCGCCGCGGCGGTCAGCAAGAGCGACTTCGCGAGCTTCACTTTCGCGGTGCGCGCGCTCGAAGCCGTCGCCAAACCCGCGCAGGGCAGCATCGAGCTGCACTTCACCTACGACGAGGAATTCGGCGGCATCCTGGGCCCGGGCTGGCTGCTCAAGAAAGGCCTGACCAAGCCCGACCTGATGATCGCCGCCGGCTTCAGCTACGAGGTCGTCACGGCGCACAACGGCTGCCTGCAGATGGAAGTCACGGTGCACGGCAAGATGGCGCATGCGGCCATCCCGACCACCGGCGTCGATGCGCTGCAGGGCGCGGTCCGCATCCTGAACGCGCTCTATGCGCAGAACACGCTCTATCAGCAGGTCAGCTCGAAGGTCGAGGGCATCACGCATCCGTATCTCAATGTGGGTCGCATCGAAGGCGGCACCAACACCAACGTCGTGCCTGGCAAGGTGGTCTTCAAGCTCGACCGCCGCATGATCCCCGAAGAGAATCCGGTCGAGGTCGAGGCCACCATCCGCAAGGTCATCGCCGATGCCGCTGCGCAAATGCCCGGCATCACGATCGACATCAAGCGCATGCTGCTGGCCAATTCGATGAAGCCGCTGCCCGGCAACAAGCCGCTGGTCGATGCGATCCAGACCCACGGCCAGGCGATCTTCGGCGAGCCGATCAAGGCCATGGGCACGCCCCTCTACACCGACGTGCGGCTGTACGGCGAGGCCGGCATCCCGGGCGTGATCTACGGCGCCGGCCCGCGCACGGTGCTCGAGTCGCATGCCAAGCGCAACGACGAGCGCGTGGTGCTCGAAGACCTGAGGCGCGCCACGAAGGTCATCGCGCGCACGCTGAGCGATTTGCTCTCCTGAGACCTTGCGGGACAGATCAAGAAACTGCGTAGCAGTTTTTGCTCTGTCCTCAACCAATCAGAAACCTTGCGGGACAGACCCACAAACTGCGCAGCCGTTTTTGCTCTGTCCTCAACTGATCAGACGCGCTCCATATCGGCAAGGACCGTGAGGCCATTGATTGAGCCCGCGGCCCTTCGCCACTAGACTCGGCCCATGCACGCCCCGGCCCGCCTCCAGAACCACGCTGCCCTCGCGGTCCTGCCTGCGGTCCTGCTCGCGGTTCTGTTCGCTGTGGCGGACCAGGCGCAGGCGTTGTTTTCGGCCCGCACGGCGGGCTTGCAGTTGACGCCCGCACACTCCTAGGCCCGGCGATCCGCTTCTCCCCCTTGTAGCGCAACCATCGACCGCCGGGCACCAGCCTCGCGCAGTAGCGGCCGCAGCCCGTGGGTTCGGGCAGGCCGCATTCGACTGGAGTGCGTTCCATGCATGCAACCATCCTCGGCGAGCGGACGCTCACCGAACACGACTTCACCCGACTCAGCAAGCTGCTGAATGGTCTCCTGCCGCCCGCGCTGGCCGACATCCTCGCCTCGGCCGAAGTGATTCGCTCGCGCGAGGTGCCCGCGGACATCGTCACGATGTACTCGCAGGTGGCGCTGATCGACATCCATACGAGGCACCGGCAGACGCTGACGGTCTGCTATCCCGGCGATTCGGAACCCAGCGCGGGCTTCATCTCGGTGCTGTCGCCGGTCGGCAGCGGCTTGCTTGGCCTCCAGCGCGGCTCGGTGGCGCGCTGGCAGACGCCGGGCGGCAAGGAAGGCGGCGCCGAGATCGTCGCCATCCTGTTCCAGCCCGAAGCCCACGGCGACTACGCGCTCTAGATGCTATGAAGGACTGCCCCGAAAATCACCGGCCGCCGAGGCCAGGTCGGCCAACTGGGCCCGGATGGCACGATTGAATTCGTCCAGGGCTTCCGCGAGCATGGCCAGGCCGGCATCCGGCGCGCCCGGACGGCCGTGGCCGCACGCGAATTCGAGGGCCTCGCACGCCTGGACCACGCGCCGCGCATCGACCATCCGGGCCGCGCCCTTGATCTTGTGCGCGATGGACGCCGCCTCGGCGAAGGCGCCGGAGCCGATGCGCTCGGTGATCTCCTGCGCATCGCTCAGATTGGTTCGCAGCAGCGCCTCGAGGAAGCGCTTTTCGATATCCGCATCGCCGTCGGACAGCCCGCGCAACGCCTGCGGATCGAAGGCGTACTTCAAGGGCGGCTGCGCCGGCTTCGGCAGCGCAAGGGACGCCGCCGTCGCTGGGCCCAGGTGCCGGTGGAGGGCCTCCGACAGCGCATCGAGGCTGAATGGCTTCATCAGGCACTCGTCCATGCCGGCATCGATGGCATGGCGCCGCTCTTCCTCCTGGACATGCGCCGTGCAGCCAAGCACCGGGCGGCGCGGCAAGTGCCGCTCGCGCTCCAGTTCGCGGATGGCCGTGACCAGCGCATAGCCGTCCATGCCCGGCATCGAGCAGTCGGTGATGACCAGGTCGAAATTGCCGTCGCGCCAGAGTTCCAGCGCCGCTTCGCCGTCTTCCGCCAGTTCGCTCGCCAGCCCCATGTATTCGAGTTGCCGCTGCAGCAGCAACCGGTTGGCGGGATGATCGTCGACCACCAGAACCTTGCCGCTGCCCTGCCAATGCCGCGCCTGCCCATGGTCGGCCCGAGATGCCGAGATCGTCGCGCTGGCCGGCGCGGGTGACGCCCCGAGATCGAACGCGACCCGCACGCAGGTCCCCTCGCCGGGCTGGCTGCCGACGTCGATCGTGCCGCCCATCCTGCTGCACAGCCGCTGCACGATCGGCAGGCCCAGGCCCGTGCCGCCCACCGCACGCGGCCCGGCAGCTTCGGCCTGGAAGAAGGGCTGGAAGAGGTTGGCGACGTCTTTCGGCGCGATGCCGATGCCCGTGTCCTCGACCTCGAGCACGATCGACTCGATATCGCCAGCGCGGCGCACGTGGCGCAACCGGACGGTGACACGCCCGGCATCCGTGTACTTGATGGCGTTGCTGACCAGGTTGTTGGCGATCTGCTTGAAGCGCGCGGCGTCGACCACGTGCCATTCACCGACCGCTGGATCGATCTCCAGTCCGAGCGTCAGGCCGCGCTGGCGCGCCAGGCTCCCGAACATCCGGGCGGTCTCGTCCAGGATCGGCCGCAGCCGCGCCGGCGCCAGCACGATCTCGAGGCCGCCGGCCTCGATCTTCGAGATGTCGAGGATGTCGTCGATCAGCCCGAGCAGGGAAACGGCCGAATTCCGCGCCAGGTCGACCGATTCACGGTCGCGGGCGGTCAGCCGCCCTTCGCGCGCCAGCAGTTCGAGCATGCCCATCACGGCGTTCATGGGCGTGCGGATCTCGTGGCTCATGGTGGCCAGGAAGTTGGACTTGGCGCGGTTCGCCGCTTCGGCCTTGCCGAGCGCCGCCTCGATCTGGCCGATCAGGTGGTGACGCTCGGTGATGTCGATCGCCCCGGCAACCAGGCCGCGGGGCGCTGCGCCATCCGCCAGCGTGATGGGCGTCGCCCAATGGAAGATGCGGCGCGACTCGCCGCGCAGGGAGATGTCGACGTCCTCGCTGATCGAACCGCCATGGGCCAGCAGGCCGAGGTAGCGCTGCTGCAGCAGCCGCATGAGGCGCGCATCGACGTAGTCCAGCCCGCTCTCCACCACCGTCTTGTCTTTCACCGCCTCGCGGGTGGTGCCGAAGAGTTTCTCGAAGGCCGGGTTGCAGAAGATCAGGCGTCCCTGGGTATCGCGCACGCAGATGGCGTGCGGGATGCCGTCGATCAGGGCGCGCTGGAACGCGAGCTCGTCGCGCAGTTCGGCCTTCACGGCCCTGCGGCGCTGCAATTTCCTGGACAGACGACGGTTCCAGACCACGAGCAACGCCAGCGATGCGACCAGCGCGCCCCCCAGCACCTGGTCCCACGCGGAATGGATCGCGTCGGGACTGGAAAGACCGAAGAACATCGCGGCCCTTCAGGAGATGAGATGGTGGGCGCGCGTGAAGTCGACCAATTCGACCAGCGTGGAAATCCCGAGCTTTTCGAGGATGCGCGTCTTGTAGCTGCTGATCGTCTTGTTGCTGATCAGAAGCGTCTCGGCAATTTCCTTGTTGCTCATGCCGCGCGCAAGGTATTGCAGCACGGTCAGTTCCCGGTCCGACAAGGTTTTGATGCGCGCGTCCGCGGGCGCTACCGAATTGGGATGCGGGGAGGAAAGTGCCGACGAGGGAAACAGGCTGTAGCCGGCCAGCACCGTTTGCGCCGCTTGAACGACCGCCGCCATGTTTTCGCTTTTGCTCATGAAGCCATTGGCGCCCGCCTGTACCGTGCGCGCGGCGAAAATGGATGCCTGCTGGGCAGAAAGCACCAGCAATTTGGCCGAAGGCTGCGATCTGCGTACGCGCTCGATCAGGTCGAGGCCGCTGAGCCGGGGCAGATCGAGGTCGAGAACGATCAGATCCGGGGTGTGCTCCCTGAAGGCGGCGAGCGCCGTCGGCCCGTCGCCCGCCTCTCCGACGACCTTGAAACCGCCCGCTGCTTCGAGCGCCGCGCGGACTGCCAGTCGAATGGCCGGGTGATCGTCGACGACGATGACGGTGTGCATGAAATTCCCTTACTTTGAGTTCGGCCACGCGCAGGCCATGCATGAGAAGCGGCATTTTTGATCGAATGCCATCAAACTCTCGATTTCGAATCGATTTTAAGTCGCTTCCGAACTCAATAGAGGATAAATCCGGATTGATATATTGTCACATTCAACCAATTCGAGACTAATTCCACACAATCAGGTCATCAAGCTATATTTCATTTTCAGAATTTTCTTATTGATTTTTATCCATTTCCTGATATTCGATAAGAAATTTCTCAATCAATAATTCCAACGTATCAATTGCAATTGTCTCCAATTGAAAACTCTGGCACAGGCAGGTGGCGACCGCGCCCAAACCGCGGTCATGGCGGGACCGTCACTCTGTGGCGGGCGAGAACGGGAAAATGCCGCGGGCGCACCCGCGCGGGCGGCAGGGATTGCCGGAGCAACGCTCGCGCGCGTCCGGGGGGTCGGGAGTTGGGGCCGGGCCGCCTGGCACGCGTGCAGCCCTCGGCCAACGCGGCAAATCGGCCGGGCGGCGGGCCCCGGATCGCAGCGCCCCGCCGGGATATCAGGCGGCGCGCTGGCCGCTCTGGATCTGGTAGCCGTTCTGGTAGATGCCGATCACCAAACCATTGAC
>NZ_JBFUCJ010000054.1:0-43006 GCF_056405295.1 Variovorax sp. P1_H2
CTCGCTTCTGCGTTGGCCCGTCCACAGAACCGGGCGTTGTATGAGTCGCCTGACGCTGCAACCCTCGCGGCGAGCTACGCATTCGGCATCGCCCGCAACCATCCGTTCGTTGATGGCAACAAGAGGACGGCCTTCGTGGCCTTGGAGGTCTTTCTCGACCTCAACGGGCTCGAGCTCGATGCCACCGATGAGGATTGCGTTCTCGCGACGCTCCGGCTTGCAGCGGGCCAGCTCGACGAAGCAGCGCTCGCGCAGTGGATTCGCGACCGCCTCGCGACTCGGCGCGCCTGACATTCAGAACAGAAAATACCGCTGCGTCATCGGCAGCGACACCGCCGGATCGCACACCAGCAGCTTCCCGTCCGCACGCACCGCGTAGGTCTGGTGGTCGATCTCCATCATTGGCGTGTAGGCGTTGTGCACCATGTGGTGCTTCCGCACGCCGCGGATGTTCTTCACCGCACTCAGCGTCTTGGCCAGGCCGTAGCGCTCGCCGATGCCCGCCGACAGTCCGGCCTGCGAGACGAAGGTCAGCGAGCTCTTCGCGAGCGAGCCGCCATAGGCGCCGAACATCGGCCGGTAGTGCACCGGCTGCGGCGTCGGGATCGAGGCGTTGGGGTCGCCCATCGCGGCCATCGCGATCGTGCCGCCCTTGATGATCGTGAAGGGCTTGACGCCGAAGAAGGCCGGCTTCCAGACCACCAGGTCGGCCCACTTGCCGACCTCGATGCTGCCGACCTCGTGCGCGATGCCGTGCGCGAGCGCGGGGTTGATCGTGTACTTGGCGACATAGCGCTTGGCGCGGAAGTTGTCGTTGCGCGCGTTGTCCTCGGGCAGCTTGCCGCGCTGGCCCTTCATCTTGTGCGCGGTCTGCCAGCAGCGGATCACGATCTCGCCGACCCGGCCCATGGCCTGGCTGTCGGAGCTGAACATGCTGATCGCGCCGAGGTCGTGCAGGATGTCCTCGGCCGCGATGGTCTCCTTGCGGATGCGGCTCTCGGCGAAGGCCAGGTCCTCGGGGATGCCGGCGTCGAGGTGGTGGCACACCATCAGCATGTCGACGTGCTCGTCGAGCGTGTTCACGGTGTAGGGCATCGTCGGGTTGGTCGACGAGGGCAGGAAGTTGGCCTCGCCCACCACCCGCAGGATGTCCGGCGCATGGCCGCCGCCCGCGCCCTCGGTGTGGAAGGCGCAGATGGCGCGGCCCTTCACGGCCGCGATGGTGTTCTCGACGAAGCCCGACTCGTTGAGGGTGTCGCTGTGGATCGCCACCTGCGTGTCGGTGGCATCGGCCACGTCCAGGCAGTTGCTGATCGCGGCCGGCGTGGTGCCCCAGTCCTCGTGCAGCTTGAGGCCGATCACGCCGGCGTCGATCTGCTCGTGCAACGCTGCCGGCAGGCTGGCGTTGCCCTTGCCGAGGAAGCCGAGGTTCATCGGGAAGGCGTCGGCGGCCTGCAGCATGCGCTCGATGTGCCAGGGGCCGGGCGTCGCGGTGGTCGCGAAGGTGCCGGTCGCGGGGCCGGTGCCGCCGCCCAGCATGGTGGTCACGCCGGACGCAAGCGCCTCCTCGATCTGCTGCGGGCAGATGAAGTGGATGTGGCTGTCGATGCCGCCCGCCGTGACGATGTTGCCCTCGCAGCTGATCACCTCGGTGCCGGCGCCGATCACGATGTCGACACCCGGCTGGACATCGGGATTGCCGGCCTTGCCGATGGCGACGATGCGGCCGTCCTTCAAGCCGATGTCGGCCTTCACGATGCCCCAGTGGTCGAGGATCAGCGCGTTGGTCATCACGGTGTCGACCGTGCCCTCGGCGCGGGTGCGCTGGCCTTGCGCCATGCCGTCGCGGATGGTCTTGCCGCCGCCGAACTTGACTTCCTCGCCGTAGCCGCCGGCGTGCAGCGTGTAGTCCTCCTCGACCTCGATCACCAGGTCGGTGTCGGCCAGCCGCACGCGGTCGCCGACGGTGGGACCGAATATTTCTGCGTAGGCGCGTCGCCCGATCGTTGCCATCTAGAGCTTTCCTTGAACGAGGCCGCGAAAGCCGTAGATCACGCGGTCACCCGAAAAATCGACCAGCTCGACCGTGCGCTGCTGGCCCGGTTCGAAGCGCACCGCCGTGCCCGAGGCGATGTTCAGCCGCATGCCGCGCGCGGCCTCGCGGTCGAAGCCGAGCGCGCCGTTGGTCTCGGCGAAGTGGTAGTGCGAGCCGACCTGGATCGGCCGGTCGGCGGTGTTCTGGACCACCAGCGTGATGGCGCGTCGGCCGGGGTTGAGGACGTGATCGCCCTCGTCGGTGATGAGTTCGCCGGGAATCATCGAGGTCGCCTCAGGCCAGCGCGCCGCCGAGCAGCGCGACGCCGAACAGCGCCACCGCGGCGCCCGCGATGCGCGGCAGCCAGCGATGGCCGTGGCGCAGCGTCCAGCCGGCGGCGATGCCGGTCGCGTGCAGCAGCACGGTGGCGGCGAGCATGCCGGCCAGTGCCAGGGCGGCGCCGGCTTCACCGTGCAACTCCTGGCCGTGCGCAAGGCCGTGGAAGATCGCAAAGACACCGACCAGCGCGGCCGTCGCAAAGGCCGGCAGCCGCTTGCGCGTGGCGACCAGCAGGCCCAGCACCAGCAGCGAGGCCGCGATCATCGGCTCGACCGCCGGCAGTTGCAGGCCGCCCAGGCCGGCCAGCGCACCCGCGAGCAGCATCAGCGCGAAGCCCAGTGGTGCCCACAGCAGGTCGGGCCAGGCCCGGCGCGCGGCGAGTGCGCTCCAGAGGCCGACTGCGACCATCGCAGCCAGGTGGTCGGGCCCGGTCAGCGGATGCAGGAAGCCGGCGAGGAAACCGTGATGCAGGCCGGCGTCGACGCCGGTGTGGGCGCTGGCGGCCAGCGGCAGCGCGGCGAACAGCAGCGCGAGGACGGGTGCGGTACGGGTGAAGCGCATGGTGAGGGTCCTTGTTGTCGTGAGAGGAGGGCTCAGGCCGGCGCCGGGCCGCCTGCGCGGCGAAGTCCGCGCTTCGCGCTGACGGGCGGCCTGCTGATTCCCCTCGGGGGGCAGCGAGCCACACGCAGTGGGGGAGCGTGGGGGCTCATAAGATCGGCTGGTGCACGGTCACCAGCTTGGTGCCGTCCGGAAACGTCGCTTCGACCTGGATGTCCGGAATCATCTCGGCGATGCCGTCCATGACGTCGGCCCGGGTCAGCACGGCGCGGCCCTCGCTCATCAGGGCGGCGACGCTCTTGCCGTCGCGCGCGCCTTCCATCACGGCGGCCGAGATCAGCGCCACGGCCTCGGGGTAGTTGAGCTTGAGCCCGCGGGCCCGGCGTCGTTCGGCCAGCAGGGCTGCGGTGAAGATCAGCAGCTTGTCTTTTTCGCGCGGTGTGAGTTCCATGGGTGCGGGGGTGGCGTCTTGAGGCAGGCCATTATTGGGCAGTCGTGAACCTTTGCAACAGTCGTGCCTCGCGCGTTTAGCGGCCGGCCCGCGCAGCGAGGCCCGTTGGTGGAACACCGCGGAACCGGCTTTGCCGGGCCGCTGGTGTTGCCCCCGGCGAGGGGGTGGGCGGCTACACGAAGTGAGCCAACCTGGGGGTGAGCACAGGTGGGCACGGAACCTGCACCGATCTGGTGTGGACACCACCGCCGTTCCCCCCGCTCCGAGCGACGAAGCGCCGCAGCGCATCGTCAAGGTCCGGCGCGACTACAACAGCTGGGTCGCCCGCGAGACGCTGGAGGACTACGCGCTGCGCTACACGCCGCAGCGCTTCCGCCGGATGTCCGAGTGGCGGGTGGCGAGCACCGCCTTCGGCGGCGCCGCGTCCTTCCTGATCCTGGAGGCGGTCGGCGCCACGCTGCTGGTGCAGTACGGCTTCGTCAATGCCTTCTGGGCGATCCTGGTCACCGGGCTGATCATCTTCCTGGCCGGCCTGCCGATCAGCGTCTATGCGGCGCGCTATGGCGTCGACATGGACCTGCTCACGCGCGGCGCCGGCTTCGGCTACATCGGCTCGACCCTGACCTCGCTGATCTACGCCTCCTTCACCTTCATCTTCTTCGCCCTCGAGGCCGCGGTGATGGCCTATGCGCTCGAACTGGCGCTGGGCGTCCCGCCGGTCTGGGGCTACCTGGTCTGCGCGCTGGTGGTGATCCCGCTGGTCACGCACGGCATTTCGGCCATCAGCCGGCTGCAAGTGTGGACCCAGCCGATCTGGCTGCTGATGCTGGTGGTGCCCTTCGGTTACGTGCTGGCGCGCGATCCTGGTGCGTTCTCGGGCGTGACGCACTACATCGGTGTCAGATCGAAGGCGGATGGTTTCGATCTGCACCTCTTCGGTGCCGCGCTGACGGTCGGCATCGCCCTGATCACGCAGATGGGCGAGCAGGCCGACTACCTGCGCTTCATGCCGGCGCGCACGGTCGCCAACCGCGGCCGCTGGTGGGCCGGCGTGCTGGCGGGCGGACCCGGCTGGGTGGTGCTCGGCGTGCTCAAGATGCTCGGCGGCGCCTTGCTGGCCTATCTGGCGATCAGCCACATGGTGCCGCCGGAGCGCGCGGTCGACCCGAACCAGATGTACCTGGCGGCCTACGAGTACGTGTTCCCGAACTTCGGCTGGGCGGTGGCGGCGACCGCGATCTTCGTCGTCATCTCGCAGCTCAAGATCAACGTCACCAACGCCTATGCCGGCTCGCTGGCGTGGAGCAACTTCTTCTCGCGCGTCACGCACAGCCATCCGGGCCGCGTGGTGTGGGTGGTCTTCAATGCGCTGATCGCCTTCATGCTGATGGAGATGAACGTGTTCGAGGCGCTGGGCGACGTGCTCGGCCTCTACGCCAACATCGCGATTGCCTGGATGATGGCGGTGGTGGCCGACCTGGTCATCAACAAGCCGCTGGGGCTGTCGCCGCCGGGCATCGAGTTCAAGCGCGCGCACCTGTGGGACATCAACCCGGTCGGCGTCGGCGCGATGGCGCTGGCCTCGGGGCTGTCGATCACCGCGCACCTGGGCGTGTTCGGACCGCTGGCGCAGGCCTTCTCGGCGCTGATCGCGCTCGGCACCGCCTTTGTCACGGCGCCGCTGATCGCCTGGGCCACGCGCGGCAAGTACTACATCGCGCGGGTCTCGGACGAGGATGGCGCCGCGCCCTTCGCGCCGTCGACGCGCCGCTCGGCGATCCGCTGGGCGCGGGTCGAGTCCGGCGCCGGCAGCTACCGCCGGACTCTGAGCCCCCACGCTCCGCACTGCGTGTCGTCGCTGCCCCCCGAGGGGGCGCAGTCCGCCTTGGGGCGGCCCGGCGGCGGACCCTCCACCCAGTTCTGCGTGATCTGCGAGCGCGAATACGAAGGCCCGGACATGGCGCATTGCCCGGCCTACCAGGGCGCGATCTGCTCGCTCTGCTGCACGCTGGACGCGCGCTGCGGCGACCTCTGCAAGCCGCAGGCGAGCCTGTCGGCGCAATGGTCGGGTGCGCTGCGCTGGCTGCTGCCGCGCCGGGTCTGGCCCTACCTCGACACCGGGCTCGGCCATTTCCTGCTGCTGATGCTGATCGTGGTGCCGCTACTGGCCGGTGTCTTCGGCGTGCTCTACCAGCAGGAGCTGCGCGCGCTCGGCGACGCGGCGATGGGCGAGGTCGCGATGCCCGGCATGCAGCCGGCGTCGCTGCGCTCGGGCTTCCTCAAGGCCTACATGGCGCTGCTCGTGATCGCCGGCATCGTCGCCTGGTGGCTGGTGCTGGCGCACCAGAGCCGCAAGGTGGCGCAGGAGGAGTCGAACCGCCAGACCCACCTGCTGGTGCGCGAGATCGAGCTGCACCGCAAGACCGACCGGGCACTGCAGGCGGCCAAGCAGAGCGCCGACCAGGCGCGCAGCATCGCCGAGGAATCCAAGCGCGCGGCCGACCAGGCCAACCAGGCCAAGAGCCGCTACATCAGCGCCATCAGCCACGAGCTGCGCACGCCGCTCAACAGCATCCTGGGCTATGCGCAGCTGATGGGCGAGGACGCCGCCGTGCCGCCGCATCGCCGGCAGGCGGTGGCGGTGATCAGGCGCGGCGGCGAGCACCTGCTGTCGCTGATCGAGGGCACGCTGGACATCGCCCACATCGAGGCCGGCAAGCTCACGCTCAATGCCCGGCCGATGGCGTTCGCGGACCTGATGAGCGAGCTGGCCGACATGTTCGAGCTCGAGGCCGCCGAGAAGGGCCTGGCCTTCCGCTTCGAGCCCAGCGGCACGCTGCCCGAGCTGGTGCGGGCCGACGAGAAGCGCGTGCGGCAGATCCTCATCAACCTGCTCGGCAACGCGATCAAGTTCACTGCCGCCGGCCAGGTCACGCTGCGGCTGCGCTATGCGCGCGAGTTCGCTGCGATCGAGATCGAGGACACCGGGCCGGGCATGTCGGCGGAAGAACTCGGCCGCATCTTCGAGCCTTTCGCGCGCGGCGCCACGGCCGGGCCGGCAGCGCCCGGAGCCGGCCTCGGGCTGACGATCGCCAAGATGCTGATCGACCTGATGGGCGGCGAGATGCGCGTGCAGAGCACGCCCGGCGTCGGCTCGGTGTTCAGCGTGCGGCTGTTCCTGCCGCACGTGCACGAGCTGCCCGCCGGTATCGGACGCCGCCTGCCGGCACCGGCAGCACGGCCGCGGCGCGGCTACGAGGGCCGGCGCCGTCGCTTGCTGGTGGTCGACAACGAGGAGGCCGATCGAGAGCTCTTGGTACAGGTGCTCGCGCCGCTGGGCTTCGAGCTGCGCACCGCCGCCAGCGGCCACGATGCGCTGGACCTGGTCGCGGCCGGCTGGCACCCCGATGCGATGTTCGTCGACCTCGCGATGCCGGGCATCGACGGCTGGGAGACGATCCGCCGCTCGCGCGCGCTCGGGCTGGCCGGCGCCGCGGTGGCGATCGTCTCGGCCAACGCCTTCGACAAGCGCCTGGACAACGACGTCGGCATCACGCCCGATGATTTCTTCGTCAAGCCGGTGCGCCACAGCGAACTGCTCGACTGGCTCGAGCGCCGCCTCGGCATCCGCTGGACCGAGAGCCCGGCCGCACCGCCCGCCGCCGAGCAGGCCGCGGTGGTGCTGCCCTCGACCGCACGACTGCGTGCGCTCGAGGAAGCGGTCGGCCTGGGTTATTTTCGGGGCATCATGAATCAGCTCGACGATATCGACGCGGCCCAGCCCGAGTGCGCCGCCTGGACCGCCGCCCAGCGCGCCCTGGCGCGACAGTTCCAGTTCGAGGCGATGAGCCGGGCCCTCGGCGCGGCGGTGGGAGCCCCATGAGCGGCGCGAACAAGCCATCGATGCTGGTCGACACGCTGCGCGGCAGCGGCGGCAACAGCGACCTCGTCCTGATCGTCGACGACGTGCCCGACAACCTCGCGGTGCTGCACGATGCGCTCGACGAGTCGGGCTACACCGTGCTGGTCGCCACCAGCGGCGAGCAGGCGCTGCAGCGCGCGGCCCAGGCGCGGCCCGACATCGTGCTGCTCGACGCGATGATGCCGGGCATCGACGGCTTCGAGGTGGCGCGCCGGCTCAAGGCCGATGCCGCGACCGCCCACATCCCGATCGTCTTCATGACCGGGCTGACCGAGACCGAGCACCTGGTCGCCGCGCTGGAGGCCGGCGGCGTCGACTACGTGACCAAGCCGATCAAGCCCAAGGAGGTGCTGGCGCGCATGAACGTTCATCTGCAGGGGGCGCGGCGCGCCCGGCAGGAAGCGCAGCAGGCCGGCCAGGCGCGCAATGCGCTCGATGCCTTCGGCTACGCCAGCATCACGGTGCGGATGCCCGAGGGCAAGCTGATCTGGCAGACCGCGCTGGCGCGCGACATGCTGCTGCGTTATTGCGGCACCAGTGCGCCGGTGACGCCGCCCGCGGTGCTCGAATGGCTGCGGCGGCACCTGCCCGATGCGCAGCAGCGCCAGATCGAACCTCCTGCGCTGTCGATCACGCAGCAGGGTTCGGCCAGCCTCAGCCTGCGCCTGCACCAGCAGACCGGCCACGACGACGAGGGCGACGACTGGCTGATCATCATGCGCGAGGTGTCGGACACCGCCGTGATCGAGGCCATGAGCCTGAGCCTCAAGCTGACGGCGCGCGAAGCCGAGGTGCTGTACTGGGTGGTCAAGGGCAAGACCAACAAGGACATCGGCGAGATCCTCGGCAGCAGCCCCGCGACCGCCAAGAAGCACCTGGAACGGGTCTATGTCAAGCTGGGCGTCGAGACCCGCACGGCCGCCGCCGGCGTGGCAATGAAACGCATTCGCGAGCTGCAGCCGCAATTCGAGATCTGAGTCACGGGCGGCTCCTAGAATGCGCGGCCATGGCCCGACGTATTCTTCCCCTGCTCCTTTGCGTCCTCGCGATGCAGGTCCATGCCGCCGGCCATTTCGACATCGACGATGCCGGCACGCTGGACCCGGGCCAGTGCCAGTACGAAGTCTGGGGCGGGCGCTTCGGCACCGCGCCAGTCACCGACTACCACTTCGGTCCGGCCTGCCGCGTCGGGCCGGTCGAGCTGGGCTTCAACATCGATCGCGCGTCGGTGCCGGGCGACAAGGCCTACGGCGCCGGGCCGCAGCTCAAGTGGACCTTCATGGGGAAGGAGGACGACGCCCGACTGAGCTCAGCGCTGTTCTTCAGTGCGGTGTGGGACGTCACGCACGGCGGTCGTGCGGGCGGCCAGTTCGTGGTGCCCGTGACCTGGCATCCGCTCGACAGCCTGTATGTCAACTTCAATCTCGGCTACGACTGGACGCCCGGCAGCGGCGAGCGAACCGGGCGCGGCGGCCTGCAGGGTGCCTGGGCCTTCAACGACAAGCTGTGGCTGGTTTTCGAGCGCTTTCGAGCCTTCGACGTCTGGACTTCGCGCGCCGGCGTGCGCTTCAATCTGACGCCGACGATCAGCGTCGACCTGAGCGTCGCGCGCAGCGGCCCGGACGGTGTCCGGGGCTACGCGATCGGGCTCAACCAGGTCTTCCAGCGCTAGCCGATTACAGCGCAGCCTGGCGCGTGAACGAGACCTTCGGCTTGCTGTACGCGGCCGGCACCTGGTCGCGGTAGAACGCGCGGCGGTCGAGGCTGGCCAGCGGGTCGTGCGCCTTGGCGACCGCTTCGGCGCGCACGGCGCTGCGGCTGGCGGTGGAGGCGAAGGGCTGCGCACCAGCGCTGGCGCCTTCGCCATAGGCGTTGCCTGCACGCGCGGCGACGACGGCCTGGCCGGCGACTTCGGTGCGGCTGGCGGACGAGGTCAGCGAGTGCACGCCGTCATAGGTTTCGGCGTGGGCGCCGGCAGCGGCGAGCAGGGACAGTGCAGCGGCGGCGATGACTTTCGAGGCATTCATTTTGGTTCCTTCACAAGGGTTTGTCGGTGAGAGGAAGTTTGGTGCCAAAGCCCTTCGCACAACCGCCGCAAAAGGAACCGCGGCGTTAGCGGCCTGGAAACAATCCAGGGCGTGTTCCCACTATTTCCAGGGATCGCGTTGCCCGGCCAAGGGGCTGGATGCAAGGCGCCCGCGCGCAGCAAGGCGTTCGCCTTGCAAGCGCGGGCAACGCCGCAGGCGGCCCCTTGGCCGGGCAACCCGAAGGGAAGGCATGCCAAGACGTGCCACTCCGCGTTGCACGTCTTGCATGTGCCAACGCACATGCGGCGTCGCGCGCCTTGATTGGCCCCTCTTGGCATGCCTTCGCGACCCTGGAAATAGTGGGAACACGCCCTAGATCTCGGCGCCTTCGACCAGGAACCTGACACGCCGCACGCCCTGCCATTCGTCGGCATCGAGCCGCCAGGCCAGCACCACGCGGGTCGGCAGCGGCTCGGTGTGGCCGAACCAGATGCCGTCCACCGGCTTGCCGCGGTGCTTGAGCTTGAGCGCCAGGTGCTTCTCGCCGACCAGGCGCTGCGAGACCACCTCGACCTCCTCGCTGAAGGTCGGCGGCGCGAAGCCCTGGCCCCAGACCTCGCGGTGCAGCGTGTCGACCATGTCGACGCGCAGGTATTCGGGCGCCAGCGGCCCGTCGGTGTCGAGCCGGCGCGTCAGCGTGGCGGCGTCGAGCCACTCCTGCGCGACCTGCGCCAGCGCCTGCTCGAAGACCGGGAACTGCTCGCGCGCCACGGTGCAGCCGGCCGCCATGGCGTGGCCGCCGAAGCGCAGCAGCACGTCCGGATGGCGCTTGGCCACCAGGTCGAGTGCATCGCGCAAGTGGAAGCCGGGGATCGAGCGGCCGGAGCCCTTCAGTTCATGCGCCTTGCCGTCGGCGCCGCTGGCCGCGAAGACGAAGGTCGGCCGGTGGAAGCGGTCCTTGATCCGCGAGGCCACGATGCCGACCACGCCTTCGTGGAAGTCGGCGCCGAAGACGCTGATCGCCGCCGGCGGTGCCTGGCTGTCGTCGAACAGCGTCTCGGCCAGCGCCAGCGCCTTGTCGCGCATGCCGCCCTCGATGTCGCGCCGCTCGCGGTTGATGCCGTCGAGCATGCGCGCGAGTTCGTCGGCGCGGCCGGCGTCGTCGGTCAGCAGGCACTCGATGCCGAGCGTCATGTCGGCCAGGCGGCCGGCGGCGTTGATGCGGGGCCCGAGCGCGAAGCCGAAATCGAAGGTGGTGGCCGCGGCCGCATGGCGGCCCGCGGCCTTGAACAGCGCGGCGATGCCGGCTTGCATGACGCCGGCGCGGATGCGGCGCAGGCCCTGCGCCACCAGGCGCCGGTTGTTGGCATCGAGCCGGACCACGTCGGCGACGGTGCCGAGCGCGACCAGCGGCAGCAGTGCATCGAGCTTGGGCTGATTGCCGAGGTCGAACACGCCGCGCGCGCGCAGCTCGCTGCGCAACGCCAGCAGCACGTAGAACATGACGCCGACGCCGGCGATGCTCTTGCTGTCGAAGGTGCAGCCGGGCTGGTTCGGATTCACCAGCACATCGGCGTCGGGCAGCACCGGGCCCGGCAAGTGGTGATCGGTCACCAGCACCGCCAGGCCGCGCGCCTTGGCGGCGGCCACGCCGTCCACGCTCGCGACGCCGTTGTCGACCGTGATCAGCAGGTCGGCACCGCTCGCGGCCACGCGCTCGGCGATCGGCGGCGTCAGGCCGTAGCCATCGACCACGCGGTCGGGTACCAGGTAGGCGACATGGCGCGCGCCCAGCAGTCGCAGGCCGCGCACCGCCACGGCACAGGCGGTGGCACCGTCGCAGTCGTAGTCGGCGACGATGCACAGGCGCTTGTCGTCGCGAATGGCATCGGCCAGCAGCACGGCGGCCTCGCGGGTGCCGCGCAGCGTGTTCGGCGGCAGCAGCAGCGCCAGGCCGTCGTCGAGTTCTTCCTTGGCGCGCACGCCGCGCGCGGCGTAGAGCCGCGCCAGCAGCGGATGCACGCCGGCTTGCTCGAGCGCCCAGGCGCTGCGCGGCGGGATGTCCCTGGCCTGGATCTTCATCGTCACAGCGCCTCGAGGAAGGAGGCCGCCGAGGGGCGGCCGAACAGCCCCTTGGCCCAGTCCGCGAAGCCGCGCGGCTGCAGCGCGAAGCGCTGGGCGCTGCGGTCGCCGCAGAGCGTCAGCGTGACGGCTTCGCCGCGAGCGCTGGCCGCCAGAAAATCGGCCACCGGGCCGGCATCGAGCGCTTGCCAGGCCGAGGCCCAGCCGGCGCCGTCATCGCGCAGGGCGGGGAGGCGCAGCGCATCGGCCACAGTGGGGGCGCTGGCCTTCGGGGCGAATGCGGCGGGCAGGCTGCCGGTGCCGCTGAGCCAGAAGGAATTGATCGGCGGCACGCCGCGCGCGGTGCGGGCGTCGTTCACGCGCTCGGTGTAGAGCAGCATCTGCATCTCGTTCTGCAGGCGGCGCAGCGGGCGTCCAGCGTCGGACAGCGGCGACCATTGCGAGATCGGGAAGCCGACCGCACGGTCGATCGACGCCGTCGCCAGGCCGTCGAAGATCGGGCCCTGGGCCAGCCAGCGGCCCGGCGTCGCCGAGGCATGCAGCGCGATGCCGTCCTCCTCGAAGAAGGGGCGCGCCGCGGCCAGCAGCGCTTCGGATTCGGCCGGGTCGATCTCGATCGCGGCCGGGTCGCCCAGCATCACGTCGTCGATGCCGACCTGCCAATGGCACAGCGTGGCGATGCCCCAGGCCTGGCCGCCGTCGGTCGGGCTCAGGCCGGCCTGCCTGGCTTCCAGTGCGGCCCAGGGAATGCAGCCGTCGGCGGCCGCGATGCCCAGGGCCTCGGCCAGCGCACGCTCGTGCGGCGGCGAACGGCTGCTGTCGTCCTGCGAATCCTCGTGCACCCGCGTGAGCCGCGCCAGCAGGGCTTCGAGCTTCGGCAGCCGCAGCCCGGCCAGTGCCTCGCGGCAGGCCGGGGAGCTGCGGCCGGCGAAGGGAATGAGCAGGTGGCGGGCGTTGGGCGGTACGGACATGGGGCCTATTGTCCGGGATGCCACAATCAAACAGATGAACTGCCCCCACGCTCATCACTTCGTGTATTCGCTGCCCCCCGGGGGGGTGCCGGCCTCCCTTGGGGCGGCCCGGCGGGAGGCCTGAATGCGACTCCCCTACGAACTGCAACTCGGCTGGCGTTACACCCGAGCCGGCCGGGCCACGCGGCGCAACGGCTTCATCTCCTTCATCTCCGGCGTCTCGATGTTCGGCATCGCGCTCGGCGTGGCGGCGCTGATCATCGTGCTGAGCGTGATGAACGGCTTCCAGAAGGAAGTCACCGACCGCATGCTCGGCGTGATCTCGCACATCGAGATCTTCTCGCGCGATGGCCAGGCGCTGGCCGACATCGACGCCATCATGGAGGACGCCCGCAAGAACCCCGAGGTGATCGGCGTCGCGCCCTTCGTCGCGGCGCAGGCGCTGCTGGCGCGCGGCGAGGACATGAAGGGCGCGCTGATCCGCGGCATCGACCCGATGCTCGAGCCGCAGGTCACCGACATCTCGACCACCGCCCAGCAGGGCGCGCTCGACAAGCTGGTGCCGGGCGAGTTCGGCATCGTGCTGGGCATCGAGCTGGCACGCTCGATGTTCGTGCGGGTCGGCGACCAGGTCACGCTGGTGGCCCCCGGCGGCCAGGTCACGCCGGCCGGCGTGATGCCGCGCTTCAAACCCTTCACCGTGGTCGGCACCTTCGATTCGGGCCACTACGAATACGATTCGGCGCTGGCGATGATCCATGCCGAGGACGCCGCCCGCGTGTTCCGCCTCGAGGGCCCGACCGGCGTGCGGCTCAAGCTCAAGGACCTGCACCAGGCGCGCGAGGTGGCCGACCAGCTGGCGGCCACGCTGCCGGGCCAGTTCCTGATCCGCGACTGGACCCGCGCCAACAAGACCTGGTTCGCGGCGGTGCAGGTCGAGAAACGCATGATGTTCATCATCCTCACGCTGATCGTGGCGGTGGCGGCCTTCAACCTGGTCTCGACCCTGGTGATGACCGTGACCGACAAGCGTGCCGACATCGCGATCCTGCGCACGCTCGGCTCGAGTCCGAAAAGCATCATGGGCATCTTCGTGGTGCAGGGGGCCATGGTCGGCGTCATCGGCACCCTGGGTGGCCTGCTGCTGGGACTGGGCATCGCCTACAACATCGACGTCATCGTGCCGGCGCTCGAGCGGTTGTTCCATGCCAGCTTCCTGCCCAAGGACATCTATCTGATCAGCAAGATGCCGAGCGATCCGCAGCGCGGCGACATCCTGCCGATCACCCTCATCTCGCTGGTGCTGGCCTTCGTGGCCACGCTCTACCCGAGCTGGCGCGCCAGCCGCGTCAACCCGGCGGAGGCGCTGCGCTATGAGTGAGGTGGTGTTGAAGGTAAGAGGCCTGACCAAGCGCTTCCATGAAGGCCGCATCGACCTCACGGTGCTGCACGGTGTCGACCTCGACGTGCATGCCGGCGAGACGCTGGCCATCGTCGGCGCCTCGGGCTCCGGCAAGAGCACGCTGCTGCACCTGATGGGCGGCCTCGATGCGCCGACCGCGGGCAGCGTCGAGCTGCACGGCGAGAACATCGCCCATGTCGACGCCGCCGAGCAGGGCCGGCTGCGCAATCGGCACCTCGGCTTCGTCTACCAGTTTCATCATTTGCTGCCGGAGTTCAGCGCGCTCGACAACGTTGCGATGCCGCTCAAGATCCGGCGCACGCCGCCGGCCCAGGCCGGCGCGGCGGCGGTCGCGATGTTGAGTGCCGTGGGCCTCGGCGACCGGTTGCAGCACCGGCCGGCGGAACTGTCGGGCGGCGAGCGCCAGCGCGTGGCGATCGCGCGCGCTTTGGTGACCCAGCCCGATTGCGTGCTGGCCGACGAGCCCACCGGCAACCTCGATCGCGCGACCGCCGACGGCGTCTTCGCGCTGATGCTGCAGTTGGCGCGCGATCGCGGCACGGCCTTCGTGATGGTGACGCACGACGAAAGCCTGGCGGCGCGCTGCGATCGCGTGCTGAGGCTCACCGCCGGGCGGCTGGCGGATTGAGGCTCAGGCCGGTGCCGGGCCGCCCCAAGCCGGCCTGCGGCCCCCTCGGGGGGCAGCGACCACACGAAGTGAGGGAGCGTGGGGGCCTCAGGCCCTGACCACGATCGGGAAGCTGGCCTTCCAGCCGTCCGAGGCGCGCTCGAAGGGCACGGTGAGCGCGGCCCGTGCCTCCTCCGGCAGGCTGCGCCAGAGGCCGTCGCGCGCGTTGCCCGGCGCGCCTTCCACATAGAGCTGAGTGGTCAGCAGTTCGCGGCGGTCCAGCTTGACCTTGACGTGGATGTGCGGCGTGCGGCCGGTGTAGGGCACCGGCCGGATGGTGCGAAAGCGGTAGCGGCCATCGGCATCCACCGTCACCCTGCCGAAGCCCTGGAAGGCGCGGTCGGCGCGGTCGCCGTCGCCCGGGTGGTGGTAGTGGCCGGCCTCGTCGCATTGCCAGATTTCGACCTGCGCGCCGCGCAGCGGCCGGCCGTCGAGGTCGGTGACCGTGCCGTCGACCCAGGCCGGCTGGGTGGCGGCGTAGCTCAGTGTGCCGTTGCGCAGCAGGTCGCCGTCGGAGTCGGCCGGCAGGGCCACGGGGTAGAACGGCCCTTCGGTCTGCGACGGTGTCGGGCGCCGGGGGGCGGCGGGCTGCGCACGCGCGCCCACCCAGAATGCCGGCAGCGCAATCGCTGCCGCAGCGATCGTGCGCCGGGGCAGGCCGCGGGGGAGGGGCGAGGTGGTCATCGGCTCTTCGAGTCCGCGTGCGCGAGCGAGTTCCATCAAGGACGCAGCAGCCGCTCGATCGTCACCGCCGCCAGGCACCCTGCGGCGACCACCGTCACGTGGCGGCCTCACGCGGCGATCGAGTAGCCGCCGTCGACCGGGATGGCCGTGCCGGTCACGAAGTCCGATGCCGAACTGGCGAGGAACACCGCGATGCCGGCCAGGTCTTGGGGCCGACCCCAGCGGCCGGCCGCGGTGCGTGCCACCACCCGCTCGCTGAGCCCCGGCACCTGCGAACGCGCCCCATCGGTCAGCTCGGTCTGGATCCAGCCCGGCAGCACCGCGTTGACCTGGATGCCATCGGCGGCCCAGGACGCCGCCATCGCTCGGCTCAGCTGCACGATGCCGCCCTTGCTGGCCCCATAGGCCGGGGCATAGGGGGCGCCGAAGATCGACATCATCGAGCCGATGTTGATGATCTTGCCGCCGCCCGCCGCCTTCAGGTGCGGATAGGCCGCGCGGCAGCAGAGAAAGGCGCTTGTGAGGTTGGTGTTCATCACCTGATTCCATTCGTCCAGCGACAGCTGGTCGACCGGCTTGCGCACCGTGGTGCCGGCGTTGTTGACCAGGATGTCGAGCCGGCCGCAGCGTGCCGCGGCCTGGTCGAACAGCGTCTTGACCGAATCTTCATCGGTCACGTCCGCGGCCAGCGCGAAACTGTCGCTGCCAAGCGCTTTCAGCGCCGCGACCGCGTCGGCCGACTTCTGCGGATTGCGCGCCGCGACCATCACCCGCGCCCCGGCTTCGGCCAGCCCCTTGGCCATGCCGAGACCGATGCCGCCATTGCCGCCGGTCACGAGCGCGACCTTCCCCTTCAGATCGAACATGAAATTCCCTTGCTGTCGTGCTGGCGCACGATTCAACGCCCCGCACGGGCGGATTCAGAGAATGCGGTTGAACCAGAGCACCGAAAGGCCGGCCGACAGCAATGCGAGCGCCGCGGCGCACATCGCGAAGAGGGCCGAGATCTCGGTCTCCTTCTTCTCGACCGTGAGCCGCGAACTCAGCGTGTTGTAGACCTTCTTGAGGTCGTTCGCGGTGCCCGCATAGAAGTACTCGGCCTGGGTCTTGTTGGCGATCGCCTTGAGTGTTTCCTCGTCGAGCCGCACCCGCATCGACCAGCCCTCGAAGCCGATGGTTTCGCCGTCCACCGTGCCGATGCCGACCGTGTAGACACGGACGCCGTGGTCGGCCGCCACCTTGGCCGCATCGAGCGGATCGACGCCGGTGGTGCGCTGGCCGTCGGTCAGCATGATGATCGCGGCCGAGGTGTAGGAGCCGGGCGCGACCGGCGTGAACTCCTTCGGCGGCGGCTTGCCGGCGCGCTCGATGGCGACGCCGGTCTGGCGGCTCTTGGGGGCGAAATCGGAGATGTCGATGCCGGCGTCCGGGAACAGCGTCGCCAGCGAGACCACGATCGCGTTGCCCGTGGCGGTCGCCCGCTGCAGCTGGAAGGAGTCGATCGCCGTGACCAGGTCTTCGCGATTGGTGGTCGGCAGCTGCGCCACCTGCGCGCTCCCCGCGAAGGCGACGATGCCGACCTTGACGGTGCGTGGCAGCTCCTTCAGGAAGCTCTTGGCTGCCTCCTGCGCGGCGACCAGCCGGTTCGGTTGCACGTCGGCTGCGCGCATGCTGCCCGAGACGTCCATCGCGAGGATGATGGTCTGCTGATTCGACGGCAGCACCACCACCGCCATCGGCCGCGCGGCAGCGATCAGCATCGCGGTCAGCGCCAGCAGGAACAGCAGCGGCGGGATGTGGCGCCGCACGCTCTGACCGGCGCTCATGGCCTCGCGCACGATCGACAGGCTGGCATAGCGCAGCGCCAGTTTTTTCTTGCGCCGGATGAGCCAGAGGTACAGCAGCACCAGCAGCGGCACTGCCAGCAGCAGCCAGAGGAATTGAGGCCAGAGGAAGTTCATGCGGCCACCGTACTGGAGTTCGATTGTCCACGACGCACGCGGCGTTTGCGCATGTCGGCGAAGCGCACGATGGCTTCGACCAGGTCGTCGGCGGTCGAGAGCTCGAGGGCATCGACGCCGATCTTCGCCAGTGACTCGCGGAGGTGGGCCTCCCGATCGGCGGCGATGCGCGCGAAGCGCTTGCGGAAGCCGGCGTCGTGCGTGTCGACCCAGAGCTGCTCGCCGGTCTCGGCATCGCGCAGCGGCACCAGGCCGAGGTCGGGCAGCTCGAGCTCGAGCGGATCGAACAGGCGCACCGCCACGACGTCGTGGCGCTGCACCAGGTGCGACATCGGTCGTTCCCAGCCAGGCTCGGAAACGAAGTCGGAGACCACGAACACGGTCGAGCGGCGCGGCATCAGCACCGCGGCGGATTGGAGCAGGTCGGCCAGCCGGGTCATGCCCTTCTGGTCGGGCGTGCGCTCGGCCGAGCGGCGCTCCATCGCGTGCAGCAGGTGCAGCACGTGGCGCCGGCCGGTGCGCGGCGGGATCACGGCTTCGACGTCGTTGCCGTAGACCATGGCGCCGACGCGATTGCCGTGTCGCGTCAGCAGGCGGGCGATAACGCCGACGAAGCCGGCCGAGATCTCGCGCTTGGCCTTGATGCCGGAGCCGAAGTCGACCGAGCGGCTCAGGTCGAGCACGAACCAGGCAGCCATCTCGCGGTCTTCGGTGAAGACGCGCACGTGCGGCGTCTGCAGCCGTGCCGTGACGTTCCAGTCGATGTGGCGCACGTCGTCATGGTGCTGGTATTCGCGCAGGTCGGCCAGGTCGAGGCCGGTGCCGCGCATCAGGGTGCGGTAGTCCCCCTGCAGCAGGCCGTCGAGCCGGCGGATCACGGTCCACTCGAGCCGGCGCAGCGCGCGCTCGACGCCGCTGGCCGCGGCGTCGGCGGCCGCGAGCTGCTCGTCGTTCGCGGCTTTCGCGCGCTTAGGCCACCAGCTTTTCATGCTCGAGCGGCTTGGCAGGCGCGGGCACGGCCCGCATGATGCGGTCGACCAGGCTGTCGGGCGTGAGGCCCTCGGACAGGCCCTCGTAGGACAGCGTGACCCGGTGGCGCAGTACGTCTGGCACCAGTGCGATCATGTCCTCGGGCAGCGCATAGCTGCGGCCGCGCAGCAGGGCCAGCGCGCGTGCGCCCTGGGTCAGGTTGATGCTGGCGCGTGGGCTGGCGCCGAAGGTGATGAAGCGCCGCATGTCCTTCAGGCCGTGCTTCTCGGGCGTGCGCGTGGCCGACACCAGCTTGACTGCGTACTGGATCAGCGAGGGGTCGACGTAGACGCGCTGCGCCTCGGCCTGCAGGATCGCGAGCTGGTCGGTGGTAGCGACCGGCATGGCCTCGACCGGCGGGCCGATCACGCGCTCGACGATGACGAACTCGTCCTCGTCGCTCGGATAGTCGACCAGTACCTTCATCATGAAGCGGTCGACCTGGGCCTCGGGCAGGGGATAGGTGCCTTCGGTCTCGATCGGGTTCTGCGTCGCCATCACGAGGAAGGGGCGCGGCACCTTGTGCGTCTCGCCGGCGATGGTCACCTGGCGCTCCTGCATCACCTCGAGCAGCGCACTCTGCACCTTGGCGGGCGCCCGGTTGATTTCGTCGGCCAGCAGCAGGTTGGCGAAGACCGGGCCGAGCGAGGTGCTGAAGTCGCCGGTCTTCTGGTTGTAGATGCGGGTCCCGACCAGGTCGGCCGGCACCAGGTCGGGCGTGAACTGGATCCGCTTGAACCGGCCGCGCACGGTGTCGGCCAGCGTCTTGACGGTGAGCGTCTTGGCCAGCCCCGGCACCCCTTCGACCAGCAGGTGGCCCCCGGCCAGCATCGCCACCATGACCCGCTCGAGAAATCGGTCCTGGCCGACCACCACGCGCTTCACCTGATAGAGGATCTGCTCCATCAGCTCGGCCGTGACCGGGGAGGGCGATTCGAACTCTGTGCTCATGGGGATTGCTTTCGTCGGTGGGTCAGAAGGGCGGCGAGCCGGCGGCGGAGGCGGCGTTCTCGATCGGCACGGCGAAGCCGATGCCGATGAAGGTGCGCTGCTGGGTCGGATTGAGGATGGCGGTCACGATGCCGAGCACCTCGCCGCTCATGTTGATCAGCGGGCCGCCCGAGTTGCCGGGATTGGCGGCCGCATCGAACTGGATCAGGTTGCCGAGCTCCTGCTTGCCCTCGGGCGAGCGGAAAGAGCGGTTGAGGCCGGACACCACGCCCGCCGACACCGAGGGACCGATGCCGAAGGGGAAGCCGACCGCCACCACTTCGTCGCCGGGCATCAGGTCGGCGGTCGAACGCATGGTGGCCGGGATCAGGTCGTCGGGCAGCTTCTGTGCCTGCAGCACGGCCAAGTCGTTCTCGGGCTGCAGGGCGGTGATGATGGCCGGCGCCTCGAGGCCGTCGGCGAAGGTGACCTTGATGGTCTCGGCGCCTGCGACCACGTGCAGATTGGTCAGGATCACGCCCTTGTCGACGATCACGACGCCGGTGCCGACGCCGCGTTCCACTTGCTTGCCGGCCACTTCGTCGGTGGCCTCGGGCGGCTTGCCCTTGGCCATGTTGCGGCCGCGCTTCTCGGTCTTGGCCTCGGGCGTGTTCTTTTCGGTGCCGTAACCCACCACGCGCACCACCGAGGGGCGGATGATCTCGGCGGCGCGGGCGGCGGCCGAGGGCAGGGCTTGCGTCTGCAGGGTGCGCAGGACCGCCGCGTCGATGTCCTTCTGAGTGAGCGCCTGCGTTCCTTGTCGCGGCCACAGGTAGGCGCCGGTGCCGCCCATGCCGACGACCAGTGCCAGCAGCAGCCCGAAGCTGCGGCGGCCGGGCTGCCAGGTCGCCGCAGGAGGCCGGGCGGTGGCTTGGACCTCGGTGGCGTCGGTGGGCGTGCCGGGCTCGGCCGCATCCTGCGGCCCTCGGGGCGAGCGGCTGTAGAAAGCAGGCCTGCGCATCGGGCACCTCCGTGCAAAAGAGAGTCGCTGTAGGAATCACGGTAGCACGCTTTCCGCCGCCTTGCATCCCTTCGGGCATCATCGCGCGATGGCCATCTTCGTCGACACCCATTGCCACCTCGATGCGCCCGAATTCGGATCGGAAATGCTCCAAGTCCGGGCCCGTGCGCAGCGTGCCGGCGTCGCGCTCTGCGTCATCCCCGCGGTCGCCGCCTTCAACTTCGGGACGGTGCGCGAGCTTGCGCATCGGCAGGGCGATGCCTACGCGCTCGGCATCCATCCGCTGTGCACCGGCGCAGCGCGCGACGAGGACCTCGCGCTGCTCGACGAGGAACTCGTCCGCCGACGCGACGACCCGCGCCTGGTGGCGGTCGGCGAGATCGGCCTCGACTACTTCGACCCGGGCCTGGACGCCGACAAGCAGGAGCGCTTTTTTCACACTCAGTTGCAGCTGGCGCGCAAGCACGGGCTGCCGGTCATCATCCATGTCCGCCGATCGGTGGACAAGGTGCTGAAGCACCTGCGCCAGGTGGCGCCCGGCCAGCGCTGGCAGGGCATCGCGCATGCGTTCAATGGCAGCGAGCAGCAGGCGCTGGCCTGTGTCCAACTCGGCCTGAAGCTCGGCTTCGGCGGGGCCGTGACCTTCGAGCGCGCCTTGCAGTTGCGTCGGCTTGCCGCCACGCTGCCGCTGGAGGCGATCGTGATGGAGACCGACGCACCCGACATCCCGCCGCACTGGCTCTACCGGACGCAGGCGCAGCGGGTCGCGGGCGAGTCGCAGGGGCGCAACGAGCCCGGCGAGCTGCCGCGCATCGCCGAAGTGGTGGCAGGCCTGCGCGGCATCGAGGCATCGGCGCTGGCCGAAGCGACCACCCGCAACGCGGCTGCCGCGCTGCCGCGTCTCGTTTCGCTGATGGGCCTGTCGGCCGAACGCCCGGGCGCGGCGTAGGCGAAGGCCCCGACTTGGGCCCGCTGCGGCGCGGCACGGGTTTTTGGTGTCATCCTTTGGGTTCGTGCAGTCGTTGCATCCAAGTGGCAAGCCAGTCACGCCAACTCAACAAGGAGCTTCCCCATGAACTCATCCATCGTTCGCACCCTGCCGGCCGCCCTGACGCTGGCCCTCGCCTGCGTCGGCGCGTCGGCGATCGCGCAAACCACGGCCCCGAGCACCACCCAGAAGGCGGAAAACGCAGGCGAAAAGGCCTGGGACAAGACCAAGGAAGGCACCGAGAAGGCCTGGGATGCCACCAAGAGCGGCACCAAGAAGGCCGCGAAGGCGACCGAGAAGGGGGCCAAGGCGACCGGCAAGGCGATCGACGACGTGGCTTCCGATGCCGCTTCTGGGACCCGCAAGGTGGGCGACAAGATCGGCGAGAAGATCCCGGGCACGGTCCAGAACGAAGCCGCCAAGGGCGAAGCCGCCAAGAAGCCCTGAGCGCGCGCACCGGCGCTCTCGCAGCCCCAATGAAAACCCGCCGCGGCGGGTTTTTTCATGCCGTGGCCGGTGGCTGGATGTTCCGATGCACCAGGGGCGTTTCGGGCGTCGGGTAGCCGGCGGCGCCGAAAGTCTTGACGACCGCCTTGTGAGTGTCGAAGTACACCTGCCAGTAGTGGTCGGTGTGGGTGTAGGGCCGCACGGCGAGCAGCGGTCCTTCGGGCGTGAATTGCAGGATCTCGACGTCGGGCGGCTGCTCGGTCGAGACATTCGGGATCTGGCTGACTGCGGCCTTGAGCAATGCGATCGCCTGGTTCACGTCGACCCCGTTGGCGATCTTGGCCGTGGCGTCGACCCGGCGGAACGGCAACTGGCTGAAGTTCTGGATCGGATCCGAGAGCACCTTGTTGTTGCCCACCGTGGTGACCACATTGTCGGGCGTGACCAGCGTGGTGCCGAACAGGCCCAGTTCCTTGACGGTGCCGTTGATGCCGCCGCCCACCGTGACGTAGTCGCCGACCCGGTACGGTCGCAGTACCTGCAGGAAGACCCCGGCGGCGAAGTGCGCCAGCAGGCCGCCCCATGCCGTGCCGATCGCCAGGCCGGCGCCGGCCAGCAGCACCGCGAACGAGGTCGTGCGGACCCCGAACATGTCGAGGATCGAAAGGATCAGGACGATGTTGAGCAGCACGCCGAGGATCGAGACCAGGTAGTGGCTCAGGGTCGGGTCCATGCGCTTGCCGCGCTCGAGGGCCTTGGCGACCAGGCGCTGCGCCAGGCCGATCAACCAGCGGCCGACGCCCCAGGCAATCAGGGCGCCGATCACTTTCAGGCCAAAATCCATGCCTTGCGTCGTCAGGAAAATCCAGATCGCTTCCGTATTCATTTCTTCTCCTCGCAGGTGCCGGTGCCTCGGCAGGCCGTGCAGCGTTCGTGATGAATAAGCCGGCTTCGCGCCCAGACGACGTCAAGGCCGTGCTCACGGGGCTTGCTCCGATCGTTTCCGAGAACACTGCCTTGTTGATACTCGGCAGCTTTCCTGGGGCCCGGTCGATTGCGCAGCAGCGGTATTATGCGCACCCGCAGAATCACTTCTGGAGAATTTTGCAGGCGCTGTGGCCCGGAAACCCGCTGCCAGTGGGCGAAGATAGCTATCAAAAGCGTAGCAGGTGGCTGCTCGACCGCGGTCTCGGCGTGTGGGACGTGTATGCCAGCTGCGAGCGCGAGGGAAGCCTCGATTCGGCGATCCGCGACCCGGTGGCGAACGACATCGCGAGCCTGCGGCTGCCCCGGCTCGCGGCCATCGCGCACAACGGCGGCGAGAGCTTCCGGCACGCGCGGCACACGCGGGTGCTCGGGGTGCCGGTGCATCGGCTGCCGTCGTCGAGCCCGGCCAATGCGAGCTGGAGCTTCGATCGCAAGGTCCAGGCCTGGCGCGAGGTGTTTGAAAGGTATCTGGTCATTCCATGAAGCTCTCCCTTCCCGAGGTCAATTTTTCCGACTGGGGCGATGTCCGCTATCTGCACCTCGGCACCGAGTGGGTGCAGGGCTCGATGAAGCTCGATGCGCCCTTCGAGATCGAGCTCGAATACGTGCAGCGCATGATGGTCTGGCTGTTGTTCGCCGATCCGGCCGGCGTTGCCCAGCGTCACGCGATGCAGCTCGGCCTGGGTGCCGCCAGCCTGACCAAGTTCTGTCGCAAGACCTTGCGCATGCGCACTACCGCGGTCGAGCTCAATCCGCAGGTGGTGGCGGCCTGCCGTGGCTGGTTCAAGCTGCCGGCCGACGATGCCAAGCTCGAGGTCGTGGTCGCCGATGCCGCCGCCGAGATTCGCAAGCCGCGCTGGCTCGGCACGGTCGATGCGCTGCAGGTCGACCTGTACGACCACGAGGCGGCCGCACCGGTACTCGACAGCGAAGACTTCTATGCCGACTGCCGCGCCTTGCTGACCGAGGACGGCGCCATGACGGTCAATCTCTTCGGCCGCTCCTCGAGCTACGAGCGCAGCCTCGAGAAGATCACGGCCGCCTTCGGCGCCGAGGCGGTCTGGGCCTTCAAGCCGACGCGCGAAGGCAACACGGTGGTGCTGGCCCAGGCGAGCGCCAGCCGTCCGAAGCGCCCCGCGCTTGCCGATCGGGCCCAAAGCATCCAGACTCGCTGGGGCCTGCCTGCACCGAAGTGGCTGCGGGTATTCAAACCGCAAGACTAAGCTCGCCCCCAGGTTGGGCTCACTGCGTGTAGCCCGCCCACCCCCTGCCGGGGGCAACACCTGCGGCCCGGCAAAGCCGGTTCCGCGGTGTTTCTGAAACAGACGTAGACGTCGCTTTGGGTTGGATATGAACGCTGTACTGTCTTCTTCTTCCGGCCATGAAGGCCCGCTGGTCCTGCGCCACCTGATCGAATGGCTGGCCAAGGATGGCCTGATCTCGCCGGTCGAGGCCAAGCGCACGCTGGCGCGCTGCGCCCAGGCCGAGAGCCGCCAGGCGCCGCTGGTGCGGCTGGCCAACGTCGCGATGACACGCGAGAGCGACGGCAAGCCGCTCGATCTCGAGATGCTCACGCAGTGGCTGGCCGGCCGGGCCGGGCTCGCCTACCTGCGCATCGATCCGCTGAAGGTCGATGTCGGCAAGGTGGCCGACACGATGAGCGCAGCCTATGCCGAGCGGCACAAGGTGCTGCCGGTGCAGGTGACGCCCAGCGAGGTGGTGGTGGCCACGGCCGAGCCCTTCCTGACCGACTGGATCGCCGAGGTCGAGCGCCAGTCGCGCCGCGCGGTGCGCCGGGTGGTCGCCAACCCGACCGACATCCAGCGCTACACGGCCGAATTCTTCGCTCTTGCCAAATCGGTGCGGGCGGCACAGAAGGCCGGCGGCAACACCGGCGGCGCCAGCTTCGAGCAGCTGGTCGAGCTCGGCAAGAGCAACAAGCAGCTCGACGCCAACGACCAGAGCGTGGTGCAGGTGGTCGACTGGCTGTGGCAGTACGCCTTCGACCAGCGCGCCAGCGACATCCACCTCGAGCCGCGGCGCGACCAGGGCGTGATCCGCTTCCGCATCGACGGCGTGCTGCACCCGGCCTACCAGATGCCGATGGGCGTGATGAACGCGATGGTGGCGCGCATCAAGCTGCTGGGCCGCATGGACGTGGTCGAGAAGCGGCGCCCGCTCGACGGCCGCATCAAGACCCGCAACCTGCGCGGCGACGAGGTCGAGATGCGGCTGTCGACGCTGCCCACCGCCTTCGGCGAGAAGATGGTGATGCGGATCTTCGACCCCGACACCGCGGTCAAGGACCTCGACGCCCTCGGATTCGCCCAGCACGACGCCCAGCGCTGGGAGAAGCTGGTGACGCGGCCGCACGGCATCATCCTGGTCACCGGGCCGACCGGCTCGGGCAAGACCACCACGCTGTATTCGACGCTCAAGCGCGTCGCCACCGAGCAGGTCAACGTCAGCACGGTCGAAGATCCGATCGAGATGATCGAACCCTCTTTCAACCAGACGCAGGTGCAGCACCAGCTCGACTTCGGCTTCACCGAGGGCCTGCGGGCGCTGATGCGCCAGGATCCGGACATCATCATGGTCGGCGAGATCCGCGACCTCGCCACGGCCGAGATGGCGGTGCAGGCGGCGCTCACGGGCCACCTGGTCTTCAGCACCCTGCACACCAACGATGCGCCGAGCGCGATCACGCGGATGATGGAGCTCGGCGTGCCCTCCTACCTGATCAACGCCGTGATGCTCGGCGTGCTGGCCCAGCGGCTGGTGCGCACGCTGTGCCCGCATTGCAAGGAACCTGACGCGTCGATCACGCGCGAGAAGCTGGCCGAGTTCGTCAAGCCCTGGCAGATCAACGGCTCGGTGCGGGCCTACAAGCGGGTCGGCTGCGTCGATTGCCGCATGACCGGGTACATGGGGCGCATGGGGCTGTACGAGCTGCTCAGCATCAGCGAGGAGTTCAAGGCCCTGGTCACGAAGGAGCCGAACACGGTCGGACTGCGCCGCCAGGCTGTGGCCGACGGCATGCGGCCGCTGCGGCTGGCCGGCGCGTTGCGGGTCGCCGAGGGCGTGACCACCATCGAGGAAGTGCTCAGCGCGACACCGCCGCTGGAATGATTCAAGCAGGGATTACCCTGAAGGCCCGATAGGTGGAATCCACATCGAGCTGACTCGTACCTGACCACACAATCTCCGATCGAGTTTTTTCGTGGAGACTGTCGTGAAAATCAAGAGTCAGAAAGACTTCTTCTCGGGGGTGATGTTCGCCGTCGTGGGAGTTGCGTTCGCCTGGGGGGCGACAACCTACAACGTCGGTAGCGGCGCCCGCATGGGCCCCGGCTACTTCCCGCTGATGCTCGGCATCCTGATGGCCGTCATCGGCCTGGCCATCATGTTCACCGGCCTCACGGTCGAGACCGAGGACGGTGAACTGATCGGCAAGTGGGCGTGGAAGCAGGTGGTCTACATCATCGGCGCCAACCTTGCCTTCGGCTTGCTGCTCGGTGGCCTGCCGAGCGTCGGCGTGCCTGCCATGGGAATGATCATCGCCATCTACGCGCTCGTGATCATTGCCAGCCTGGCGGGCAGCGAGTTCAACCTCCCCAAGGTGCTGGTGCTCGCAACGGCGCTGGCCATCGGCAGCTACATCGCCTTCATCTGGGCGCTGAAACTGCAGATCCAGGTGTGGCCCACCTTCATCACGGGTTGAGGACGACAAAAAATGGATCTCATCGCAAATCTCTCGCTGGGTTTTGGCGTCGCCTTCACCTTCACCAACCTGCTGTACTGCCTGGCCGGTTGTATTCTGGGCACGCTGATCGGCGTGCTGCCGGGCATCGGCCCTGTCGCGACCATCGCGATGCTGCTGCCCGCCACGTACGCGCTGCCGCCCGTGTCGGCGCTGATCATGCTGGCCGGCATCTATTACGGCGCGCAGTACGGCGGCTCCACCACTGCGATTCTGGTCAACCTGCCGGGTGAATCGTCTTCCGTGGTGACCGTGATCGACGGCTACCAGATGGCCCGGAAAGGGCGGGCCGGTCCCGCGCTCGCCGCTGCCGGCCTGGGCTCGTTCTTCGCAGGTTGCGTCGGTACGCTGATCCTGGCGGCCTTCGCGCCGCCGCTGACCGAACTGGCCTTCAAGTTCGGCCCTGCCGAATACTTCTCTCTGATGATCCTGGGCCTGATCGGCGCCGTGGTGCTGGCTTCGGGCTCGCTGCTCAAGGCCATCGCGATGATCGTGCTGGGCCTGCTGCTGGGTCTGGTCGGCACTGACGTGAACTCGGGTGTCGCGCGCTTCAGCTTCGACATCCCCGAACTCACCGACGGCATCGGCTTCGTGACCATCGCCATGGGCGTGTTCGGCTACGGCGAAATCATCGCCAACCTGTCGCGGCCCGAGCACGAGCGCGAAGTGTTCACCGCCAAGGTGTCCGGCCTGTTCCCGACCAAGGAAGACTTCAAGCGCATGCTGCCTGCGGTGCTGCGCGGCACGACGCTTGGCGCGGCACTCGGCATCCTGCCCGGCGGCGGCGCGTTGCTGGCGGCCTTCGCGGCCTACACCATCGAGAAGAAGACCAAGCTGCATCCGGGCGAAGTGCCGTTCGGCAAGGGCAACATCCGCGGCGTCGCGGCGCCGGAGTCGGCCAACAATGCCGGCGCGCAGACCTCCTTCATCCCGCTGCTGACGCTGGGCATTCCGCCCAACGCCGTGATGGCGCTGATGGTGGGTGCGATGACCATCCACAACATCCAGCCGGGCCCGCAGGTGATGACCAGCAACCCCGAACTCTTCTGGGGCCTGATCGCCTCGATGTGGATCGGCAACGCGATGCTCATCATCCTGAACCTGCCGCTGATCGGCATGTGGATCAAGCTGCTGTCGGTGCCCTACAAGTACCTCTTCCCGGCCATCGTGCTGTTCTGCGCGATCGGGGTGTACTCGACCAACAACAACACCTTCGACATCTGGATGGTGGCGATCTTCGGTTTCATCGGCTACAGCTTCTTCAAGCTCGGGTGCGAACCGGCGCCGCTGCTGCTGGGCTTCATCCTCGGGCCGATGATGGAGGAGAACCTGCGCCGTGCGCTGCTGCTGTCGCGCGGCGACTGGATCGTCTTCGTCACACGCCCGATCTCTGCCGGCCTGCTCGCTGCGGCGCTGCTGCTGCTGGTGATCGTGCTGCTGCCGGCCGTGAAGTCCAAGCGCGAGGAAGCCTTCCACGAGGAAGAGGCCTGACCGCGGGCGGATAGCCTTGCTCTCCAACGGCACCTTCGGGTGCCGTTTTGCTTTTCAGGGCTTCGAGATGCGTGTCGACTTCATGTGCTGCCGCGCCATCGCCAGGAAAGCCATGGCCGCGGGATTGAGCGGATGCTTTGCAAGCCGCACGGCGACGACGGGGTACTCCAGGGTGGGACGTGTCACGGCAACGGCGCGCAGGTTGCCGGGCATCAGCACCTCCACATAGCGCGGCAACAGTGCAACCCCCGCACCCGACTGGATGAGCCCGAAGGCCGTCGACAGCATCGACACGTGGTGCACCACGCGCGGGTACACGTTGGCCACGCTCGACAGCTGGCGGCTGACCGAGCGCCAGATGTTGGCATCCGGATTGACGTGGATGAAGGGCAATGCGTCGAGGTGCCTGGCATCGATCACCACCCGCTGGGCCAGCGGATGGTCCTCGCGCACGAAGAGTGCCATGCGCTCGCTGAACAGCGGCTCGGTGGCCAGCTCCGAGTGTTTCTGGCCGATGTCCGAGCCGAAGCCCAGGTCGGCTTCCTGCGAGAGGATGCGCGAGATCATCTGCTCGGCCGTGCTGTCCATCAGCGCCGTCGCCAGCGCCGGGTGCTGCTGCGAGAAACGGCCCAGCAGCGGCGGCAGCAGGGCGCCGGCCGTGAGATGGCCCACCGCCAGTACCACGCGCCCCTCCCGCAGCTCGGACTGCGACCGGCAGGCGTCGACGGACTCATCGATCAGGCGCAGCGCGCGCACGGCGGTATCGACCATCATCTGGCCCGCATTGGTCATCCGGATGCGGCGGCCGCGCACCACCAGCGGCTGCCCGAGCTCGTGCTCCATGCGCTTGATCAAATGGCTGATCGCCGGCTGCGTGAGCTGCAGGGCCTCCGCAGCCAGGGTGAAGCTGCTCGTTTCGGCCACCGCCGACAGGGCCCGGAGCTGTTGCAGGGAGATCTCTTCGGTGGAGTTCCTCGTCATAAGCCGTATTTATAGTTCGATAAGCTGGATTATCTGGCTTGATGTCCTGGCCTTGCATAGCATTCGATTTCATCTCCACAGGGACAGAATCCAGACCATGAAACGAATCAGGTTCCTTCAGGCCTGTGCCGCCGCGCTGTGCGTGGCCGCATCGCCCGCCGGCCTGGCACAAGGCTATCCAACCAAGCCGATCCGCCTGATCGTGCCCTTCCCGGCCGGCGGCGCCACCGACCTGTTCGCGCGCACGCTGTCGCAGAAGATGGGCGAGAAGCTCGGCACCACGCTGGTGATCGACAACAAGCCCGGCGCCGGCGGCGCGATCGGCTCCGACGCCGCGGCCAAGTCGCCGCCCGACGGCTACACGCTGCTGCTGGCCACCACCAGCACCCACTCGATCGGGCCGGCGATCACGCCCAAGCTGCCCTACGACACGGTGCGCGACTTCACGCCGATCGCGCACGTGGGCGACGCGCCCAGCATCATGCTGGTGCCGAACAACTCGCCGGCGAAGACCGTGCGCGAGTGGATCGACTATGCCAAGAAGAACCCGGGCAAGCTCAACTACGCGTCGAGCGGCAACGGCACCATCGTTCAGCTCACGGCGGAGCTCTTCAAGGCGCAGGCCGGTGTCTTCGTGACCCACATTCCGTACAAGGGCACCGCTCTGGCGATCCCCGACCTGATCACCGGCAAGGTCGACGTGCTGTTCGATTCGCTGCCGACCGGCATGCCGCACGTGCGCGACGGCCGGCTGCGGGCGCTGGGCGTGACGACGCTGAAGCGCAGCCCGCTGGCGCCGGAGCTGCCGCCGATCGCCGATGTGCTGCCGGGCTTCGAGTCGAATACCTGGTTCGGCCTGTACGGCCCGAAGGCCCTGCCGGCCGATCTCGTGACCCGCATCAACAGCGCCGCCAACCAGTCGCTGAGCGACCCGGAAGTGCGCGACAAGCTGGCACGGCTGGGCATCGAACCCACCACCAGCACGCCGGCGCAGCTCGCGAGCATGGTGGCGGAAGACGCCGCCAAGTGGAAGAAGATCATCATCGACAGAAAGATCACCGGCGATTGACATGAAGTTCGACTACGCAAACCCCTACACCTCCACCCGCATCCCGGTCTTCGCCCGCAATGTGGTGTCGACCTCGCATCCCCTGGCCGCCCAGGCCGGCCTGCGCATCCTGCAGCAGGGCGGCAACGCGGTCGACGCCGCCGTCGCGACCGCTGCGGTCATGACGCTGGTCGAGCCGGTCAGCAACGGCCTCGGCAGCGACGCCTTCTGCATCCTGTGGGACGGCAAGAAGCTGCACGGCCTCAACGCCTCGGGTTGCGCGCCCGCGGCCTGGACACCCGACTACTTCCGCAGCAAGTACGGCGCCGACGCCGCGACGCCGCCGATGCGCGGCATGGACTCGGTCACGGTGCCGGGCGCGGTCGGCAGCTGGGTCGCGCTGTCGGAGCGCTTCGGCAAGCTGCCTTTCGCCGATCTCATGGCGCCGGCGATCGAGATCGCCGAGCGCGGCTACCTGATGCCGCCGGTGGTGCGGCAGAAGTGGGCCGCCGCGACCCCGATCCTGCGGTCGCAGCCTGGCTTCGTGCAGAGCTTCCTGCCCTGGGGCCGGGCGCCGGAGGTCGGCGAGCTGTTCCGCTTCCCGGCCGCGGCGCGCGCCCTCAAGGCCATCGCGGCGACCCGGGGGGATGCCTTCTACGGCGGTGAAATCGCTGCGGCGCTGGAGAAGTTCTCGCGCGCGAACGGCGGCAGCCTGAAGGCGAGCGACCTTGCCAACTGGAAGCCGGAGTGGGTCGAGCCGATCGCCCAGGACTACCGCGGCCACACGCTGCACGAGATTCCGCCGAACGGCCAGGGCATCGCGGCGCTGATCGCCCTGGGCATCCTCGAGCACTTCGACATCGGCTCGATCCCGGTCGACTCCGTGCGCTCGCAGCACCTGCAGATCGAGGCCATGAAGCTGGCCTTCGCCGACACCTACCGCTACGTGTCCGAGCCATCGTCGATGGAGGTGACACCGCTGCAAATGCTCGATGGCGCCTACCTCGCCTCGCGTGCCAAACTCATCGACGTGAACAAAGCGCAGGACTTCAAGGCGGGCAACCCGGTCAAGGGCGGCACCATCTACCTTACGGCGGCCGACGAGAGCGGCATGATGGTGAGCTTCATCCAGAGCAACTACATGGGCTTCGGCTCGGGCTGCGTCGAGCCCGAGTTCGGCATCAGCCTGCAGAACCGGGGCCACGGCTTCAGCCTGAACGACGGCAGCCCGAACCTCGTGGCGCCGGGCAAGCGCCCGTTCCACACCATCATCCCGGCCTTCCTCACGAAGGACGGTGCGCCGGTGATGAGCTTCGGCGTGATGGGCGGCAACATGCAGCCGCAGGGCCACATGCAGACGCTGGTGCGCATGCTCGACTACCAGCAGAACCCGCAGGCGGCCTGCGATGCGCCGCGCTGGCGCTTCAACGCGGGGCTCGAGATCAACGTCGAGTCGGCGATGGCGCCGGCCACGGTGCAAGGCTTGTCCGCGCTCGGCCACAAGGTCGACGTCATCAACGACTCCTACCAGGACTTCGGTGCCGGCCAGTTCATCTGGCGCGCGGGAGACCCGGCGGTCGAAGGCTACGTTGCGGCCAGCGACGCCCGCCGCGACGGCCTGGCTGCCGGGTTCTAGATGGCCTGCGACGGGAGGACCTCCGACGGCGAGGCTCAGGCCGGCGCCGGGCCGCTCCCAAGGCGGCCTGCGGCCCCCTCGGGGGGCAGCGAGTACACGCAGTGACGGAGCGTGGGGGCCACTTCGCCGCACGCAAGAATCTCGCGCCGGGCCTGGCGCTCGCCACCTTCGGCGCGATCGCCTTCAGCGGCAAGGCGATCATCGTCAAGCTGGCCTATCGCTACGGCGTCGATGCCGTGACGCTGATCATGCTGCGCATGCTGTTCGCGCTGCCGCTGTTCGCGCTCATGGCGTGGTGGGCGGGGCGCGGCAAGCCGGCGCTCACGCGGCGCGACTGGCTTGGCGTGGTCGGGCTCGGCTTCTCGGGCTACTACCTGTCGAGCTTCCTCGACTTCGCCGGGCTGGCCTACGTCACGGCCAGCCTCGAGCGGCTGATCCTGTACCTCAATCCGACGCTGGTGCTGCTGTTCGGCTGGATCGTCTACCGGCGGCGCATCACGCGCTGGCAGTTCGCAGGCATGGCCATCAGCTATTCGGGCGCGCTCCTGGTGTTCGGCCACGAGCTCAGCCTGGGCCAGAGCGCGGCGGCCGCGTGGGGCGCCTTCCTGGTGTTCCTGAGCGCGGTGAGCTATGCGATCTACCTGGTCGCCAGCGGCGAGTTCGTCAAGCGGCTCGGCTCTCTGCGGCTGGTCGGGCTGGCCACCAGCGTGGCCTGCCTGCTGTGCATCGCCCAGTTCCTGCTGCTGCGGCCGATGGGCGCGGCCTTCGAGGTGGCGCCCGAGGTGATCTGGCTGTCGGTGCTCAACGCCACGCTGTGCACCGCCGTGCCTGTCCTCGCCGTCATGATGGCGATCGAGCGCATCGGCCCCGCGATGGCGGCGCAAACGGGTATGGTCGGGCCGATGTCGACGATCCTGATGGGGGTGCTGCTGCTCGGCGAGCCCTTCACCGCCTGGATCGCGGCCGGCACGGTGCTGGTCATCACCGGCATTTTTGTCTTCACACGAATGGGGCGCTGAGCCCGAAGGAATCAACATGGATCTGGGAATCGCAGGCAGGACGGCACTGGTGTGCGGCGCCAGCAAGGGACTGGGCTACGGCTGCGCCGAAGCGCTGGTGCGCGAGGGCGTCAACCTGGTGGTCGTGGCGCGCGGCGCCGAGGCGCTCGAGGTGGCGGCAAGGAGCCTGCAGGCCACGGCGGCGGCCAACGCGGCCAAGCCCTTCGTCAAGCATGTGGCGGCCGACATCACGACCCCCGATGGCCGTGCCGCGGCCTTCGCTGCGCACGCCGACTACGACATCGTGGTCACCAATGCCGGTGGCCCGCCGCCCGGCGATTTCCGCGACTGGGACCGCGAGGCCTGGATCAAGGCGCTGGACGCCAACATGCTGACGCCGATCGAGCTGATCAAGGCCACGGTCGACGGCATGGCGGCGCGCGGCTTCGGGCGCATCGTCAACATCACCTCGAGCTCGGTGAAGGCGCCGATCGACATCCTCGGCCTCAGCAACGGCGCGCGCAGCGGGCTCACCGGCTTCGTTGCCGGCGTTGCGCGTACCGGTCTCGCGGCCGAGGGCGTGACGCTCAACAACCTGCTGCCGGGCTCCTTCGACACCGACCGGCTCAAGGGCACGCTGGCGGGGGCGGCCAAGAAGACCGGCCAGGACATCGACGCCATCCGCGCCAGCCGGCAGAAGAACATACCGGCGGGCCGCTTCGGCACGCCGGCGGAATTCGGCGCCATCTGTGCCTTCCTGTGCAGCGTGCATGCCGCCTACGTCACCGGCCAGAACGTGCTGGCCGACGGCGGGGCGTATCCCGGGACGTACTAGGCTCGCCCCCAGGTTGCCGGCACTTCGTGTCCGGCGCCTCGAGTCGCTGCCAGAGGCAGCGGCCCTTCGGAGCCGTCCAAGCCTGCGCAGGCAGGCTTGGAGCCGCGGCTCCTCAGCCCCCTGCCGGGGGCAACACCAGCGGCCTGGCGAAGCCAGTTCCGCGGTGTTTCACCAACGGGCCTGGCTGCGCCGGCCACGACACGGCGAGTCGTTGGCGTGGCAGCATAGGCGACTTATCAGGAGCAGCATCATGAGCAAGAGCAAGGCAGTGCGAATCGACCGCAACGGCGGTCCCGAGGAACTCAAGATCGTCGAGGTCGAGGTCGGAGATCCCGGCCCGGGCGAGATCCGGATCCGCCACAAGGCGGTCGGCCTGAACTTCATCGACACCTACCAGCGCAGCGGGCTCTATCCGTTCCCGATGCCGCTGCAGCTCGGCATGGAAGCCTCGGGCGTGGTCGAGGCGGTGGGCGAGGGCGTCACGCACCTGAAGGCCGGCGACCGCGCGGCCTATGCCAGCGCGCCGCCCGGCTCCTATTGCGAGCTGCGCGTCATGCCGGCCAAGAACGTCTGCAAGCTGCCCGAGGCGATCTCCTTCGAGACCGGCGCGGCGATGATGCTGAAGGGCCTGACGACGCAGTACCTGCTCAAGAAGACGCTGCCCGCCGAAGGCCTGCAGCCCGGCGACTTCATCCTGTTCCATGCCGCGGCCGGCGGCGTCGGACTGATCGCCTGCCAATGGGCCAAGGCGCTGGGATTCCAACTGATCGGCACCGCCGGCACCGATGCCAAGTGCCGGCTCGCGCTGGCCCACGGGGCCGCACACGCGATCAACTACAGCACCGAGAACTTCGCCGAGCGCGTGAAGGAGATCACCGGTGGCATGGGAGTCAAGGTGGCCTACGACTCGGTCGGCAAGGACACCTTCGAGGGCTCGCTGGCCTGCCTGCGGCCCTTCGGCCTGCTGGCGGTCTTCGGCAACGGCTCGGGGCCCGTGGCGGCCTTCAACCTCGGCACATTGGCCAAGGGCTCCTACTACGTCACGCGTCCGACCCTGTTCACGCACATCGCCACGCGCGAAAGCACGCAGGCGATGGCCGACGAGCTGTTCGCGGTGGTCGAGAGCGGCGCCGTAAAGATCCCGATCGACCAGCGTTACGCCCTGGCGGACGTGCAGCAGGCGCACCGCGATCTCGAGGCGCGCAAGACCACCGGCTGCACGATCTTCACGTTGTAGCTCGCCCCCAGGTTGGGCTCACTGCGTGTAGCCCGCCCACCCCCTACCGGGGGCGCAGTCAGCGGCCCGGCGAAGCCGGTTCCGCGACTGCCCACGAACAGGCGTGCGCTGCGCGCCGCCGTCGAACAACCACAGCGCCAGCATTCACCGGCCGGCGCAGCCAGGCCCGTTGGTGAAACACCGCGGAACCGGCTTTGCCGGGCCGCTGGTGTTGCCCCCGGTAGGGGGTGGGCGCCCCGACACGAAGTGCGGGGCAACCTGGGGGCGAGCTAAAGTGCATTCAGCCGCGATTCGCGCATGCGGGTCGGGGCCAGCGCGCCGGCCGACTCGAGGATCGGGTAGGCGATCGAGCAGATGTGCGAATTGATGCGCTTCAAGTCGCTGATCAGGTCGATGTGCAGCGAGCTGGTCTCGATGCTCAGCGTGGTCTGGTCCGACAGGCGCCCGAGATGGGTGGTGGCGTAGGCGCGTTCCAGGTCTCGGAAGCGCGCCTTCTCCTCGAGCAGCTTCTGGGCGTCGCGCACGCTGCCGTTCAGGAAGACGCTCATGCTGAGCCGCAGGTTGGCTACCAGGCGCTCGTGCAGTTCGACGATCTCGCGCATGCCGGCCTCGGAGAAGTTGCGCTGCGGCTTGATCTTCTTGTCCTCGATGTCGATGATCACGCGCTCGATGATGTCGCCGATCTGCTCCATGTTGATGGTGAAGCTGATGATGTCGGTCCAGCGCCGGCTCTCCTCTTCGCCCAGGGCCTCGCGCGAGATCTTCGTCATGTAGTACTTGATGGCCGAGTACAGCTGGTCGACCGTGTCGTCGAGCTTGCGCAGTTCCTGGGCCAGGCGCAGGTCGTTGTTGCGGATCACGCCGAGCACGCCGATCAGCATGGTCTCGACCACGTCGGCCTGGTGCAGCGCCTCGCGCGCGGCGTTCGAGATGGCCAGCGTCGGCGTCGACAGGGCCGAGGGGTCCAGGTGCTGCGGCCGCTGCGTGGCCGCCGGTTCGACAGGCACGGGCAGCAGGCGGGTCACCAGCTTGGCAACCCAGTTGGTGAGCCCGATGAAGCCGACGCTCACGAGCACGTTGAAGGACAGGTGGTACAGCACGACGAATTGCGTGGCGTCCGAGATGTAGGGCCTGACCTCGCGCAGCCAAAGGCCGACGAAAGGCGCCGCGATCGCCACGCCGAGCAGCTTGAAGACCAGGTTGCCGACCGTGACCTGGCGCACCGAGACCACCGACTTGGCCGTGGTCAGCACCGCCAGCAGGCCGCTGCCCAGGTTGGCGCCGAGCACCAGGCCCATCGCCACATCGAGCGGCACCACGCTCGAGCTGGCCATCGCGGCCACCAGCAGCACGACCGCCAGGCTGGAGTAGGCGACGATCGCGAGCGCGGCGCCGATCGTGATCTCGAGCAGCACGTCGCTGCCCAGGCTGCCCAGCAGCTCGCGCATCGCCTGGCCCTCGAACAGCGGGCCGGTGGCCGCCACCACCAGCTGCAGTGCGAGCAGCATCAGGCCCAGTCCGATCAGCACCCGTCCGACCCGGCCGGCCACGCTCGACGGCCGCGTGATGAACAGCACCACGCCGACGAAGATGAAGAGCGGCGACAGCCAGGACAGGTCGGCCGAGAACAGCACCGACATCAAGGCCGTGCCGATGTCGGCGCCGCGCATCACGGCCAGCGCGGCCGGCAGCGTCACCAGGCCCTGGCCGACGAAGGACGAGGTCATCAGGGAGGTCGCGGTGCTGGATTGCACCAGGGCCGTCACGCCGATGCCCGAGAGGGCCGCCGTGAAGCGGTTGCGCATGCTGTGGACCAGGATCCTGCGCAGGTTGGCCCCGAAGACGCGCAGGACGCCGGTGCGAACGAGATGGGTGCCCCATACCAGCAGCGCCACCGCCGCAAGTAAATTCAACAGATGCTTCATGGAAGCAGGGGACTATAGACCAAGCCCCCGGCGGATTCATCCCGCCTGCCTGCCTGTGGCCGCGGCTACTTCCTTCGGACGCGCCGGAGTTCGTCGAGGATCAGGCAGAGGGCGCCGAGGGTGATGGCACTGTCGGCGACGTTGAAGGCCGGAAAGTGGCGCCCGGCGATGTGGAAGTCGAGGAAGTCGACCACGTAGCCGTGCATCATCCGGTCGATCACGTTGCCGACGGCGCCGCCCAGGATGGCGGCCATCGAGAACGAGAACAGCTTCTGGCCGGCATGCGACTTCAGCATCCAGATGATGAACACCGCCGCCGCCACCCCGATGGCGGTGAAAAACCAGCGTTGCCAGCCGGCCGCATCGGCGAGGAACGAGAATGCCGCGCCGGTGTTGTGGGCCCGGACCACGTTGAAGAAGCTGGTGACGTAGGTCACGTCGCTGTACTTGTAGTAGCCCAGGATCAGCGTCTTGGTGAACTGGTCGACGATCACGATCACCAGTGCGAGGCCGAGCCAGGGCCAGATCCCCAAGCCCGACTTGCCCGAAGGTTTGCGGGCCATCAGGCGAGCATCCTTTGCTCTCCGGCGCCGTACAGGTTGCTGGTGCAGCGGCCGCAGAGACCCGGGTGCGTCGCATCGTGGCCGACGTCGTCGCGCCAGTGCCAGCAGCGCTCGCACTTGGTCGCGGTGCTCGCGGCCACCTGTGCCGACAGGACATTGCCCGCCGCCAGCGCGACCGCCGAGGTGATCAGCACGAATTTCAGGTCCTCGCCGAGCGAGGCCAGCAGCGCGTGGTCATCGGCGGGTGCCGTGATCGTCACGTTGGCCTGCAGCGAGGAGCCGACCTGGCCGGCCGTGCGCACGGTCTCGATCTCCTTGTTGACCGCATCGCGGATCTCGCGGATGCGGCTCCACTTGGCCAGCAGCGCCTCGTCGGGCGTGCCGAGGTCGCTGTAGGTCTGGACGAAGATCGAGCGGCCGTCGCCGCAGAACTTCCAGGCCTCTTCGGCCGTGAAGCTCAGGAACGGCGCCATCCAGCGCAGCATGGCTTGCGTGATGTGCCACAGCGCGGTCTGGGCGCTGCGGCGTGCGGGCGAGCCGGGCGCGGTGGTGTAGAGCCGGTCCTTGAGCACGTCGAGGTAGAAGGCGCCGAGGTCCTCGGAGCAGTACACCTGCAGCTTGGCGACCACCGGGTGGAATTCGTACACCTTGTAGTGCGCGAGGATCTCGGCCTGGAACTGGGCGGCGCGGCTCAACGCATAGCGGTCGATCTCAAGGAGCTCGCCGAGCGGCACCGCATCCTTCGCGATGTCGAAGTCGCTGGTGTTGGCCAGCAGGAATCGCAGCGTGTTGCGGATCCGCCGGTAGGCATCCACCACGCGTGCCAGGATCTTGTCGTCGCCCGCGATGTCGCCCGAGTAGTCGCTCGCGGCCACCCACAGGCGGGTGATCTCGGCGCCGAGCTTCTTGTTGACCTCTTGCGGGTCGATGCCGTTGCCGAGCGACTTGCTCATCTTGCGGCCCTGGCTGTCGACCGTGAAGCCGTGCGTCAGCAGGCCGCGGTAGGGCGCGCGGCCTTCGAGCGCGCTGGCGATCAAGAGCGACGAATGGAACCAGCCGCGATGCTGGTCATGGCCTTCGAGGTACAGGTCGGCCTCGGGGCCGGTGGCGTGGTGCACGTTCGGGTGGGTGCCGCGCAGCACGTGATAGAAGGTCGAGCCCGAATCGAACCAGACCTCGAGGATGTCGGTGCTCTTGGTGTAGTGCGGCGCGTCCTCGGCGCCGAGGATTTCCTCTGTGGTCACGCGGCTCCAGGCCTCGATGCCGCCCTGCTCGACGATGGCCGCGGCCTGGTCGAGGATCTCCATCGTGCGCGGATGCAGCTCGCCCGAATCCTTGTGCAGGAAAAACGGGATCGGCACGCCCCAGCTGCGCTGCCGGCTGATGCACCAGTCGGGCCGGTTGGCGATCATGTCGTGCAGCCGCGCCTTGCCGTTCTCCGGATAGAAGGTGGTCTCTTCGATCGCGGCCAGCGCGGTCTGGCGCAGCGTCTGCGGCGCCTTGTCCTTGGTGAACACGCCTTCGCCCTCGTCCATGCGGATGAACCACTGGGCGGCCGCACGGTAGATCACCGGCGTCTTGTGGCGCCAGCAGTGCGGGTAGCTGTGGGTGATGGCCTCGGTGGTCATCAGGCGGCCGGCATCGCGCAGCGCCTGGATGATCACCGGCACGGCCTTCCAGATGTTCTGCCCGCCGAACAACGGGAAATCGGGCGCGTAGGAGCCGTTGCCCTGCACCGGATTCAGGATGTCGTCGTACGCCACGCCGTGCGCGATGCAGGAGTTGAAGTCGTCCACGCCGTAGGCCGGCGAGGAGTGGACCAGGCCGGTGCCGTCGTCGGCGGTTGCATAGTCGGCCAGGTAGACCGGCGACAGGCGGCGGTAGCCGGCGTCGACGTCGTACAGCGGATGCTCGAATTCCAGCCCGCCGAGCTTCTCGCCCTTGACCGTGGCCAGCACGGTGCCATCGAGCGCATAGCGGTTCATGCACATCTCGACCAGCGAGGCGGCCAGAACCAGCAGGCCGCGCTCGGTGTCGACCAGCGCGTAGTCGAGCTCGGGGTTCAGGTTGATGGCCTGGTTGGCCGGGATGGTCCAGGCGGTGGTGGTCCAGATGACCGCGAAGGCATCCTTCGCGAGCGCGGGCAGACCGAAGGCGGCGGCCAGCCTGGCCGGGTCATGCGCCTTGAAGGCGACGTCGAGCGTCTGCGACTTCTTGTCCGCGTACTCGATCTCGAACTCGGCCAGCGAGGAGCCGCAGTCGAAGCACCAGTACACAGGCTTCAGGCCGCGGTAGACGAAGCCGCGCTCGATCACGCGCTTGAAGGCGCGGATCTCGCCGGCTTCATTGGCGAAGTCCATGGTCTTGTACGGATGGTCCCATTCGCCCAGCACGCCCAGGCGCTGGAAGTCGGCCATCTGCTGGGCGATCTGCTCGGTGGCATAGGCGCGGCTCTTGGCCTGCATCTCGTCGCGGCTCAGGTTGCGGCCGTACTTCTTCTCGATCGCGTTCTCGATCGGCAGGCCGTGGCAGTCCCAGCCGGGCACGTAGAGGGCGTCGAAGCCTTCGAGCTGGCGCGCCTTGGCGATCATGTCCTTGAGGATCTTGTTCACCGCGTGGCCCATGTGGATCTGGCCGTTGGCATAAGGCGGGCCATCGTGCAGGATGAACTTGGGCGCGCCGTGGCGGGCGTCGCGCAGGCGGTGGTAGAGGCCTTCGTCGTTCCATTCCTTGACCCAGCCCGGCTCGCGCTTGGGCAGGTCGCCGCGCATCGGGAAGCGGGTGTCGGGCAGGTTCAGCGTGGCGCGGTAGTCGGTGGCGCCGTCGGTCTTGTTGTCAGCCATGGAAGTTCCAGAAATCTGCGCTGCCTTGCAGCGCTCGGGGATCGAGGGGGGCATGCGGCCCCTGGCTTCCCAGGGCGGCCGAACGCGGCGGAAAAGCGACGGTTTCCGCTCTAAATTCGGTCGCGCGTGGTCTGGCGATGGGTCTCGGCGTGGGTGGATGCAAAGAAGGCGCGCGCGTCGCGGCCATCCTTCGCGATGCCCGCCGTGAGGGCCTCGAGGCTGGTGTAGCGCAATTCGTCGTGCAGTTTGTGCAGCAGTTCCACGCGGACGATTTTACCGTAGGCCCCCTCGCTGCCGAGTTCGGCCGGCCAATCGAGGCAGTGGGTCTCGAGCAATACCCGTCCGGCGTTGACGTCGTTGGCGTCCAGCGAGGGCCGCACGCCGAGGTTGGCCACGCCCGGCAGCGGTGTCGCGGCCAGACCATGCACCAGCACCGCGAAGATGCCGCTGGCGGCCGGTTTCCAGTGCTTGAAGCGCAGGTTGAGGGTCCGGAAGCCATCGTCGCGCCCGGGTTCCGAGGCCCCCAGCGCACGGCCGAGCTTGCGGCCGTGGACCACGTGGCCGGAGATGGCATAGGGCCGGCCCAGCAGCGCCTGGACGTCGGCCATCCGCCCTTCGGCCAGCGCTTCGCGCACCGCCGAACTCGACACCCGCAGGCCGTGCACCTCGTAGCTGTTCATCCGGGCGACATCGAAGCCGTGCTGCTCGCCGGCGCGGTCGAGCATCGCGTAGTCGCCGGCCCGCTTGGCGCCGAAGCGGAAATCGTCGCCGACCAGCACGTAGCGTGTGCCCAGGCCCTCGATCAGCACGTGCTGGATGAATTCTTCCGGCGTCTGGGAGGCCAGCCGGGCATCGAAGGGCAGCACGATGGTCTGCGCCACGCCGCCGGCCGCGAGTTCGCTGAGCTTGTCGCGCAGGGTGCCGATGCGCGCCGGCGCCAGCTCGGGCCGCTTGGTGAGGGCCGCGAAGTAGTCGCGCGGGTGCGGCTCGAAGGTCAACACGCAGCTCGGCAGCCCGCGCAGGCGGGCCTCGGTGTTGAGCAGCCCCAGCATCGCCTGGTGGCCACGGTGCACACCGTCGAAATTGCCAATGGTCAGGGCACAGGCCGGAGCCACGCCCGGATGCCTGAAGCCCCGGAAAACCTGCATCGTCTGGTATCTTTTTGATAGCACTTTGCGCCCATGGAATGGGCACATCAGGGCCTTTTTGTCACAAAGCCGGTATATTGTGACGCACTGCGTCGTGCGCAAGCCCATCGGGCGAGCGTCATGTCCTGGTCTTTCCGTGGTTCTCTTTGATTGAGGAGGCGTCTGGTGAAGGTCTTGAAGCTGTCGGCCCAAGGGCTGCCCCAATCGTGGATTTCGCTCGAACAGGCGGTGATCCACTACGCCTCCGACGAGGTCCGGTGGGAGGTGGGCGCGCAGGTGGCTGTATTCCGCGGCGGCCACAACGCGGTCACCGGCCAGCAGTCGCAGATCGCGATCAACAGCATCATCGGCACCAAGGGCGTGCCGCGCATCAATCCCTTCACGCAGCGCCCGGGACTCACCAACAGCAAGCTTTTCGCGCGCGACCGCAACATCTGCGCCTATTGCGGCGGGCATTTCCATGAAGAAGAACTCACGCGCGAGCACATCATCCCGTTCGCCCAGAAGGGCATCGACACCTGGATGAACGTGGTGACGGCCTGCCGGCCCTGCAACCATCGCAAGAGCAGCCGCACGCCCGAGCAGGCCGGCATGGCGCTGCTCTATGCGCCCTATGTGCCCAGCCTGTGGGAGGACTTCATCCTGCGCAACCGCCGCATCCTGGCGGACCAGATGGAGTTCCTGATGGCGCACCTGCCGCAGAGTTCCCGGCTGCACGGGTAGTCGCGCAGCGGGCGCGCGTCAATAGGTCAGCTCGAGGACGCTGATCTCGCCTTGCGCGGCGGGCCAGGTCCGCCCGACCACTCTTTCGCCGTTGAATTCGGCTTCCACCGACCGCGGTACCTCGCTGTCGAGCTTGATCTTCGCGCTCGACACGCCCGCTCCCTTCGGCGGGACGCCGGGCAGGGTGGTCTGGCCAACGAAGCGAAGCCGGTCCCGTTCGGCATCGAAATAACCGCGTGGCCGTGTGAAGATCACCAGCGCCCGCGCATCGCGGTCGGTCTCCGCGATCCGTTCCGGGCGCAGCTGGACGATGCCGCTCGAACGTGGGAAGGCGCTTCGGTAGATGTGCGTGGTGGCGTAGCCGGGCGCCGCGATCACGAACTCGCAGGCGGTGTCCGGTCGGCCCGTGAAGGGTCCCCAGCGGCCGTCCGGACCGATGGTCTGTTCCCAGGCCGCCGGCCCCTGCCGGGTCCCGGTGGCCGGGTCGATGGCGAACACCGACAGGCGGGCGCCCGTCAGCGCCAGGTTGTTGGGAAAGCTGCCGCTGGCCGGGTTGGCCGGGTCGAGGCCCAGTCCCGTGACCCTGCCGGACAGTGCCACGGAGGCTTCCGGCACCGGTTGCAGGGTGCGCGGCGCCTCGCCGGTGACGAAGCGCCAGGTGGCCTCGAAGGCGGCGGGCGAGAACGAAGTCTCGCGGTGATCGACGCGCGGCAGCACCAGGTTCGTGGCCCCCTTGAGCGCCGGTCCGTCGAATCCGACCCGTGTCGGCTGGCCCTGGCTGCCGATCCACAGGCCGTCCGGCTGGGCGTACTTGTCGTTGTTGTCCGAGCGCAGCGTGAGCCATTTCACGCCGGGCGTCACTTCGTGGCCCTCGGCGTTCTTCGGCGCATTGAGCCGCTGCATGAAAGGGCTCAATCCGGAGAACTCGCTGCCCTCCAGCCGCCCCTTGACGGCCCAGATGCCGTGCGCCGGATTGCCGCCCAGCACCACGTGGCTCACCACCCGGTCGCCGCCGCCGTTCTGCACGTAGTTGCGGATCGTGTTGCCGCCGCGCGAGTTGCCGATCAGCACCACTTTGGTGGCGCCGGTGCGCTTCAGCACCCGGTCGACCTCGCCTTGGAGGAAGGCCATCGATTCGGCGGTCGAGCTTCGGCCCGGCTGGGCCACGCCGTCGTCGTCGCGCGCCAGCGGGAAAGGCTGGTCGAGCGCGATCAGGCGGTCGCGCGGCCAGCCGTTCGACTCGAAGCGCCAGATCGTGGTCTGCCAGAGGGCCGCCGAGTCGCCGTTGCCGTGCAC
>NZ_JBFUCJ010000055.1:0-42417 GCF_056405295.1 Variovorax sp. P1_H2
CCGGCAGCGCCGCAGGCGTCGGCGGAGCGGCCGGCGTGGGCGCAGGCGCAGGTCCCTGCGCCGGCGCCTTGGCCGCCACCAGCGGCGCGCCGCTGGCGACCGCCACGGCCTGCGTGACCTCGCCTTCGGCCATGGCGACGATCTCGACGCCCTCGGGAATCGCACGGTGGTTCAGCACGATGGCCTCGGCACCCAAGGCCTCGCGGACCCGGCGCAAGGCTTCTCGGCTGGTCGCCGCAACGAATTTGCGGGCCGTGGTCCGCACGTCTGTAGACATGTTCAAACTCTTCCTCCGATAGTGGCGGTGATCTTGATGTTGCGAGAGTCAGGGATCTCCGCATGGGAGAGCACCTTGAGTTGCGGCAGGCTGCGGCGCAGGAAGCGCGACAGCAGCACGCGCAATCCATGCTGGACGACCAGCACCGGTGCCAGCCCCATCTGTTCCTGCCGCACGATCGCGGCTTGCGCCTGCCGCAGCAGGTTGTCGGCCAGGCCGGGCTCGATGCCGCTGCTGCTGGTCATGGCCTGCTGCAGCACGCTGTCGAGCGAGCCGTCGAGTCCGATCACCTGCAGCTCGGTATTGCCCGGGAACAGCTGCTGGGTGATCGCGCGGCCGAGGGCCAGCCGAACCAGCGTCGTGAGTTCGATGGCGTCCTTGACCGACGGCGCGTGCTCGGCCAGCACGTCGAGGATGGTGCGCATGTCGCGGATCGGCACTTCCTCCTCGAGCAGGTTCTGCAGCACCTTGTGCAGCGTGCTCAGCGAGATCAGCTTCGGCACCAGGTCCTCGGTCAGCTTCGGCGCCGTCTTGGCGATCTGGTCGAGCAGCTGCTGCACTTCCTGGCGGCCCAGCAGCTCCGCCGCGTGGGTCTGGATCAAATGGTTCAGGTGGGTCGCCATCACGGTGCAGGCATCGACCACCGTGTAGCCGTGGATCTGCGCCTGCTGGCGCAGGCTGCCGTCGATCCACACCGCCGGCAGCCCGAAGGCCGGGTCCTGCGTCGGCGTGCCGGGCAGGCTGCCCGTGACCTGGCCCGGATTGATCGCCATCCACTGGTTCGGGAAGGCCTCGCCGCGGCCGATCTCGACGCCCTTCAGGCTGATGACATAGGTGTTCGGCTTGATCTCGAGGTTGTCGCGGATGTGGACCACCGGCACCAGGAAGCCGATCTCCTGCGCGATCTTCTTGCGGATGCTCTTGATGCGGCCCAGCAGCTCGCCCTGCTGCGACTGGTCCACCAGCGGGATCAGCCGGTAGCCGACCTCCATGCCGAGCGGATCGACCAGCGCGATGTCGTCCCAGCTGGCTTCGGCGGTCTCGGCTGCCGGCGGCAGCGAGGCCTGGGCGGCGGCGGCCTGCGCCGCCGCCTGCTGCGGCTTGCGCTTGAGCAGCCCGCGACCGAGCCATGCCAAGCCGCCCGCGACCAGCAGGAAGGCCACATTCGGCATGCCCGGGATCATGCCCATCAGGCCGACGATGCCGGCGGTCAGGAACAGCACCTGGGGATTCGAGAACAGCTGGCCGGTGAGCTGCCGGCCGACATCCTCGTCGGTCGCCACGCGCGAGACGATCACGCCGGCGGCGGTGGAGATCACCAGCGCCGGGATCTGCGCCACCAGGCCGTCGCCGATGGCCAGCAGCGTGTAGGTGGTGCCCGCGGTCTTGAAGTCGAGCCCGTGCTGCACCACGCCGACCACCAGGCCGCCGATGATGTTGATGACCATGATCAGCAGGCCCGCCACCGCGTCGCCGCGCACGAACTTGCTGGCACCGTCCATCGAGCCGTAGAAGTCGGCTTCCTGCGCGACTTCGGTGCGGCGCTTGCGGGCCACGTCCTCGCCGATCAGGCCGGCATTGAGGTCGGCGTCGATCGCCATCTGCTTGCCGGGCATGGCATCGAGCATGAAGCGCGCGCCGACCTCGGCGATGCGCCCCGCACCCTTGGTGATCACCATGAAGTTGATCAGCACCAGGATGATGAAGACCATCACGCCGACCGCGAAGTTGCCGCCGACCAGGAAGTGGCCGAAGGCCTCGATCACCTTGCCCGCGGCATCGGGCCCGGTGTGGCCGTGCATCAGCACCACGCGGGTGGAGGCCACGTTGAGCGACAGCCGCAGCAGGGTCGAGAACAGCAGCACCGCCGGGAAGGCCGCGAAGTCGAGCGCCTTCATGGTGTACATGCTGACCAGCAGCACCATCACCGACAGCGCGATGTTGAAGGTGAACAGCAGGTCGAGCAGGAAGGGCGGCAGCGGCAGCACCATCATGCTCAGGATCATGATGATGAGGATCGGGCCGGCCAGTCCCTTGAACTGGCTGCCGGAGAAGAACTGCGTCGGCAGACGCATCAGGTGGGTCATCGCGTTCACAGGAGTACCTTCGTGCTGCGCGCTGCGCTCATGCGGCCACGGTGTATTGAAGTTCTTCGGGCACGGCGACGTCGGTCGGCGTGCGCGGCGCCTCGCCGCCTTCGGACTTCCAGCGCTTGAGCTGGTAGACCCAGGCCAGCACCTCCGCCACGGCGGTGTAGAGGCCCGAGGGAATCTCGTCGCCGAGGCGCGTGTGCTTGTAGAGCGCCCGGGTGAGCGGCGGCGCCTCCAGGATCGCGACCTTGTGGGCGGCCGCGATCTCGCGGATGCGCTCGGCCACCAGGTCCGTGCCCTTGGCCACCACGCGCGGCGCACGCATGTCGCCGTCGATGTACTTGAGGGCCACCGCGAAGTGCGTCGGGTTGGTCACCACGATGTCGGCCTTGGGCACCTCGGCCATCATCCGGCGCTTGGCGATCGCCTGCTGCTGGCGACGGATCTGCGCCTTGATGTGCGGATCGCCCTCGCTCTCCTTGTGCTCCTGGCGAACGTCCTCGCGCGACATGCGCAGCTTCTTGTAATACGTCCACAGCTGCCAGGGCACGTCGACCAGCGCCACCAGCAGCAGCGCGGCCGCGATCAGCGCACAGCTGCGTGCCACCAGCATGATGGTGTGGGGCAAGGCGGTCGATTCGGGCTGGCCCATCAGCGCCATCACGGCCTCGAGCTCGTCCGTGATCACCAGGTAGGCGACGCCGCCGATCAGCAGCGACTTGGCCAGCGCCTTGAACAGCTCGGCCAGCGACTGGGTCGAGAACATGCGGGCGATGCCGGCCAGCGGATCGAGCTTGCCGAAGTTCGGAGAGACCGCCTTGCCCGACAGCAGCCAGCCGCCGAGCATCATGGGCGCCGCCACGGCGGCCAGCACCATCATCGCGAACAGCGGCGCCATGGCGAGCAGGGCCTCCAGCGCCATCCACCCGGTGCGCGCCAGCATCTGCGAGGGTTCGAAGGCGATGCCGCGCTCGAACTGCAGGCCGCGGCGCATGGCGGCGCTCAGGGTGCCGCCGAGCGACCCGGCGGTGAACCAGAGGCCGCCGATGGCCGTGCCCAGCATCACCAGCGTGGTCAGCTCGCGGGAGCGGGCCACATTGCCTTCCTCGCGCGCCTTCTCGAGGCGCCGCTCGGAGGCGGGTTCCGTTTTTTCGAGATCGCTTTCCTCAGCCATTCATGCTCCTGGAGCAGCAGGCGAGGAACGCCTGCACATGACTGATTATTCGATTCGAAGGGCCGGAACAATCGCCCGATCAAGAGCGCTATCGCCCTCCTTCTCGCTGAATCGGAGCCTCAGAAGCCCAGGCTCTCCAGCAGGTCGTCCACCTGCGACTGGTCGGCCAACGCATCCGGGTTCCCGGCCACGATCTGCGGACCGTTCTGCAGGCTGTTGTTGACGATTTCCTGCCGCTTCTCGAGCGGCGTGTTGTCGATCAGGACCTGGAGCAGCTCGGTCTCCATGTCGTTGACCACTTCCATCATCTTCTTGATGACCTGCCCGGTCAGGTCCTGGAAGTCCTGCGCCATCAGGATCTCCATGAGCTGGGTGTTGATCGCGTTGGCTTTCTGCGGCACCTGCTGCAGATAGCCGCGCGTGTCCATCACGAGCGCGCGCGCATGGTCGAGCTCGACCGGATTCTCGAACCATTCGTCCCAGCGCTTGCTCAGGCCCTTGGCGTCGCTGGCCAGCTCTTCCTGCAGCGGCTGCGCGACATCGATGGCGTTGAGCGCGCGGTGTGCCGCCCGCTCGGTGGTTGCGGCCACGTAGGCCAGCCGGTCGCGGGCGTCGGGAATCGCCTGCGCGGCCTTGGCGACCTCCTTGTCGAGGCCCAGTTCGCGAAGGCCTTCGCGCAACTGACGCGTCAACTGCCCGATGCGGCCCAGCAACTCTTCAGCGGTGTTCCCCTGTTCGGCGTCGAACGCGTTCTTGCTCATGGCGCCTCACCCCTTCGCGAGTTTCTCGAAGATCTTGGTGATCTTCTCTTCGAGGGTGGCCGCCGTGAAGGGCTTGACCACATAGCCGTTCGCGCCGGCCTGGGCCGCCGCGACGATGTTCTCCTTCTTGGCCTCGGCCGTGACCATCAGCACCGGCAGCTTGCCGAGCTCGGGGTCGGCGCGGATGGTCTGCAGCATGGTCAGGCCGTCCATGTTGGGCATGTTCCAGTCCGACACCACGAAGCCGAAGTTGCCGCCGCGCAGCTTCTCGATGCCGGCGGCACCGTCCTCCGCCTCGTCGACGTTGAGGAACTCGAGCTCCTTCAACAGGTTGCGCACGATGCGGCGCATGGTCGGAAAATCGTCCACGACCAGGATCTTGATGCTCTTGTCAATCACGTTTCTCTCCACTCAAACAGTTCGTTGTCAAACCCGATTCGTGCGCGCACCGAAGGTGCGCAGGTGCGCCAGCACACGGCGCGCCATTTCTCCCAGCGGCGCCACCTCGTCGGCCGCGCCGAGCGCGATGGCCTCCTTCGGCATGCCGAAGACCACGCAGCTCGCCTCGTCCTGGGCCAGGGTGTGGGCGCCGGCGCGCTTCATGCGCAGCAGGCCCTCGGCGCCGTCCTTGCCCATGCCCGTGAGGATCATTCCGATCGCGTTCTTGCCGGCGTGCTTGGCCGCCGAATCGAACAGCACGTCGATCGAGGGGCGGTGCCGGTTCACCGGCGGCTCCTGGTCGAGATGGGCCACGTAGTTGGCGCCGCTGCGCGCCAGCGACAGGTGGAAGCCGCCCGGCGCGATGTAGGCGTAGCCCGGCAGCACGCGTTCGCCGTGCTCGGCCTCCTTGACGGTGATGCGGCACAGGCCGTCGAGCCGCTGCGCGAAGGAGCGCGTGAAGCCGGCCGGCATGTGCTGCGCGATCAGGATCCCCGGCGAGTCCGGCGGCAGCGGCTGCAGCACCTCGCGGATCGCCTCGGTGCCGCCGGTGGAGGCGCCGATGATGATCAGCTTCTCGGTGCTCAGCAGCGGGCTGCGCAGCAGCGCCTCCGGCGCACCATCGCCTGCCGGCCGGGCCGATGCGGCATGCTTCGACGGCAGCAGCCGCGCGCTGGCGGCGGTGCGGATCTTGGAGGCGATCAGCTCGGTGTAGTTGAGCAGGCCGTCGCGCACGCCCAGTCGCGGCTTGGTCACGAAGTCGATCGCGCCGAGTTCCAGCGCGCGCAGCGCGATCTCCGAGCCGCGCTCGGTCAGCGAGGACACCATGACCACCGGCATCGGCCGCAGCCGCATCAGTTTCTCGAGGAACTCGAGGCCGTCCATGCGCGGCATCTCGACGTCCAGCGTCAGCACGTCCGGATTGGTGACCTTGATGAGGTCGCGCCCCACCAGCGGATCGGCCGCCGTGCCGACGACGGTCATGTCGGGCTGGCTGTTGATGATTTCGGTCATCACGCTGCGTATCAGTGCCGAGTCGTCGACGCACAGCACCTTGATCTTGTTTGCGCTCACCAGCTTCCTTTGCTTTTTGCCAGCAGCTGGGTCGCGCCCGCTGGACTGTTGGATTTGCGCAGGCCGAACGCCGGGCGCTGGGCGGCCAGCGTGCGCAGCAACTCGCCCTCCTCGCGCTGGATCGCCTGCACGTCGTTCTGTCCCCGCAGCTTGCGAACCACGGCCTTGCCGCTCGCGGGCATGAAGCAGACGCGGCGCGCGTGCTGGCCGCGCAGGTCCTGGGCCGCCACACTGATGCCCTCGGCCTTCAGGTAGCGCAGCACGAAATCGGAGTTGCGGTCGCCGATGTTGAGCGTGGTCATGTTGGCCAGCACCGCGGCGCCACCGAACACCTTGGCCTGCAGCCGCTCGCGCCGCGCACCGGCACGGATCAGCTCGCGGATCAGGACGTCCATCGCGTAGGCGCCGTAGCGCATCGACTCGGCGGCGTCCCGGTCGACCGAATCGCCCTCATCGGGCAGCATGAAGTGGTTCATGCCGGCGACGCCGTTGTCGGTGTCGAGCATGCAGGCCGACACGCAGGAGCCCAGCACCGTGGTCAGCACGGTGTCGGTGGTGGTCACGAAATACTCGGAAGGCAGCAGCTTGACCGCCATGCTGCCGACGTCGCGGTCGAAATAGTGATGGCTCGCCAGCGACCCCGGCACCCCTGCGCTCATGAGGATCCCGCCTTGCCTTTCACCCGTGCCAGTTCATACACCGTCTGGCCGAGCGGCTTGAAGGTCTGGTTGACCAGCGAGGCGTTCTCCGAATGGCCTGCGAACAGCAGCCCGTTGGTCTTCAGCAGCGGCGCGAAGCGGTCGAGCACCTTCTTCTGGGTCGGCTTGTCGAAATAGATCATCACGTTGCGGCAGAAGATCGCATCCACCGGCTCCTTGACCGACCAGGAGGGATCGAGCAGGTTGAGGCGCGAGAACTTCACCAGTTGCGCGACCTCCGGCCGGATGCGCACCTTGCCGGCATTCGATCCGGTTCCCTTGTTGAAGAAGCGCCGCAGCCGCTCGGGCGACAGCCGCCCGACCTGCTCGGCGGTGAAGACCCCCGCCTGGGCCTTGGCCAGCACGGCAGTGTCGATGTCGGTCGAGATCACGCGCGCCGCGTTGGCCTTGTCGCCGAGCGCCTCGATCAGCGTGATCGCGATCGAATACGGCTCCTCGCCGGTCGAGGCCGCCGAGCACCAGATCGTGACCGGCTCGCGCGCCTTGCGCACGTGCTCGGCCAGCACCGGGAAGTGATGGGCCTCGCGGAAGAAGGAGGTCAGGTTGGTGGTCAGCGAGTTGATGAAGGACTGCCACTCTTCGCCGTCCTGGCGAGATTCCAGCAGTTCGAGGTACGAGGAGAACTCCGGCAGCCGCAGCTCGCGCAGCCGGCGCGACAGCCGGCTGTAGACCATCTGCCGCTTCTGCTCGCCCAGCGCGATGCCGGCGCGCCGATGGATCAGCGCGCGGACCTTCGAGAAGTCGTTGTCGGTAAATAGGAATTCGGTGTTCACGGCGGGCTTCGGTGCGAGCGTCTCAATGTACATAGCGAGCCTCTTCTCCAATGGTTCGATCAACGGGACAAATACCTTGCTGCTCGCGCCTCATTCAGCTTCCGCCTTCGTGGACGTCGACTTCCTGCGACCAGACCATCGCCGCGAGATGCGCCGCGTTGACCTGACCGGCGCTCACGAAGAGCGCTTCCGACAAGCGCGCCGCCTCGGCGCCGTCGGTCTCGCAGGCCTCGGCCAGGGCCAGGAACGGCGCATAGACCCCTTCGCGGCGCAGGATCGCCTGCTGGACCGCTCCCGGCAACTGCACCTTGGCGAGCACCTGCTCCATCGGCACGCCGAGCAGCTGGTCGATCAGCGAGAACATGCCGACCACGAACAGGTTGTCGGCCTCGCCCGGCGGCAGCATCCGCTGCCCCATCAGCTCGACGAAACGGCCGCGCGTGATCGCCTTCTTGGTCATGAACGGCGCGCTGGCCCGGTTGCTCGTGGCCAGCAGCAGCGACAGCCAGCGGAACAAGGGCGCATAGCCGAGCATCGCCACCGCGTGGCGCAGCGAGTGGATCTCGACGCCGGCGCCGATGGCGGGCGAGTTGATGTGACGCAACAGCCGGTAGGTCAGCGCGGCATCGCGCTTGAGCGCCGATTCGATGCTGCGCACGTTCTCGTTGCGCTGGATCATGTGCATCAGGCGCACGATCAGCACCGACTCGGGCTGCAGCGCATCGGCGCCCTCTCGCACCGGCGGATTCCTGAGCGCGCCATCGACGAACAGGTCCACGCGAAGATCGGCACAGGCCGCGGCCTGCTGCCAGCTGTCGACGCGGGTCGCCACCAGTTGCAGCGGCGCAAGACCCGGTTCCTGACGCCCGCGCACGCGCAACACGCGCTGCGCGTCGCCGTCGCCGATGTCGAGATGGGTGATGATCTCCCGCAGCTCGGGATCGGCCGGCAGCGCGTCGGCGCCCTTCAGCATGAAGCCGAAACCCTGCTCGCGCAGGAAGAGCAGCATCGAACGCGTATCGGCGTCGCTGAGATCGGACATGCCCATGCACAGCACCACGTTCTCCGGCGGCAGCGACTGCAGCGCCGGCTGGAACAGCGCATCGACCGTGACGTCGAGGAACAGCACCAGGCGACCGAGCCGCCAGCCGGTGCGCGGCGGATTCAGGTGCCTGCAGATGTTGTCGAGCAGCGCGTCGAACTGGCTCGACGCGTCGGGCACCGGCTCGGCGCCGGGCGTTGCGAGCCAGGCCATGCGATAGCCCCTGACGCGTTGCTGGGCGTCGAGCTGAAGGGCATAGCGCACATAGCCGCAGGCTTCCTGCGACGCCGAAAGCCCCTCCTCCGGCTCGCCGGCATCGCTGGCGTCGGCTCGCCTGCCGTCGTTGGCGGCGCTGGCCGCGGAACCCGCATCGGGGCGTCGAAAGAAATCAAAGCGCATTGCAAATGTCTCCGTCTGAAGCTTGGATCAAGCGTTCCTGACTACAGGATGTCCGGGCATTGCATGGGCGGGCTCAGGCGGCGGTCGTCGCCGGCCGGGCCGCGCCCGCCAGCACGGCGCTGCTCGCGGCCTGCGCGCGCTGGATGCGCGGCATGGCGGCGACGTCGATGATGAACGCCACGCTGCCGTCGCCCAGGATCGTCGCCGCCGAGATGCCGGGCACCTTGCGGTAGTTGGTCTCGAGGTTCTTCACCACCACCTGGTGCTGTCCCAGGAGCTCGTCCACCAGCAGCGCGAAGCGCGCATCGTCGGCCTGCACGATGACCAGGATGCCCTGGGTCGGGTTCACCTGCGCACCGGAAACGTCGAACACGCGATGCAGTTCGATCAGCGGCAGGTATTCGCCGCGGACCTTGATGACATGGCCTTCGCTGGTGATCGAATGCAGGTGCTCCGCAAGCGGCTGAAGCGACTCGATCACGTAGCTCAGCGGCAGGATGTAGGCCTCGCTGCCGACCTTGACCGACATGCCGTTGAGGATCGCCAGGGTCAGCGGCAGCACGATCCGAGTGGTGGTGCCGCGCCCGCCGCGCGACTGGATCTCGACGTGGCCGCCCATCTCCTGGATGTTGCGCTTGACCACGTCCATGCCGACGCCGCGGCCCGAGATGTCGGTGACCTGGTCGGCGGTCGAGAAGCCCGGCGCGAAGATCAGTTGCCAGACTTCCTCGTCCGGCATCGTCTCGCTCACCGGCAGGTCCTGCTGCAGGGCCTTGGCCAGGATCTTCTCGCGGTTCAGGCCGGCGCCGTCGTCGCTGACCTCGATCACGATGTTGCCGCCATGGTGCTGCGCCGACAGCAGGAGCTGGCCGGTGGCTTCCTTGCCTTTCGCGAGCCGGATGTCGGGCGTCTCGATGCCGTGGTCGAGGCTGTTGCGCACCAGGTGCGTGAGCGGGTCGATGATCCGCTCGATCAGTCCCTTGTCGAGCTCGGTCTCCTTGCCGAAGGTGTCCAGCCGGACCTGCTTGCCGAGCTTGGCGCTGACGTCGCGGATCACGCGCGGGAAGCGGCTGAAAACGTAGTCCATGGGCATCATGCGGATCGACATCACCGACTCCTGCATGTCGCGCGCGTTGCGCTCCAGGTGGCCCAGGCCGCTCAGGAAGCGCTCGTAGATGACCGGGTCGAGCATCGTGGCGGCCTGGGTCAGCATCGACTGCGTGATGACCAGCTCGCCCACGAGGTTGATCAATTGGTCGACCTTCTCGACGTCGACGCGGATCGAGCTCGATTCCTTAGCGGCGGCTGCAGGCTGGGCCGCGGCCGCCGGCGCCGCCGAGTTCGGCTTGGCACTGGCCTCGGCGGCCGGCGCCGGCGCGGCGACGGGCGCAGCCGACGGTGGCGCCACGGCGGCGTCGGCCGCTTCGCGCGAGATGTCGATCTGCGACTCGTCGATCACGAAGCAGCAGACGGCGATGATGTCCTCCGGTTCGCAGGTGGTCTCCAGCATCACGGTGAGCTGGTCGTTGCTGCGGGTGCGCGAGGCGACGTTGCCGAGATTGCCGAGTTCGCCGACGAGCAGTTCGCATTCGCTGTCCGACAGGCGGGCGAAGCGAATGCGCAGTGCGCCGGAGGGCGAGGATGCGGCGGCAGGCGCGGGTGCAGGTGCGGCGGCCGCGACCGGCGCCGCAGCGGGTGCCGGCGACGCTGCGCCCTCGCCGCTCTCGCGCGCCAGCTGCTGCAGCACGGCGCAGATCTGCGCGACGCGTTCGGCTTCAGGCTCTTTGCCCGCCTGGTAGGCAGTGAGTTGTTCTTGCAARGCGTCCTTCGTTTCCAAAAAGGCATCGATCATCGGACCGCTCAGTCGCAACTGGCCATGGCGTGCCCGGTCCAAAAGGGTCTCCAGTACGTGCGTCGTCTCCGTCAGCGCGGTGAAGCCGAAGGTGGCGGCTCCGCCCTTGATCGAATGCGCCGCACGGAAGATCGCGTTGAGCTGCTCGCTGTCCGGCGACGCGACGTCGATTTCGAGGAGCAGCTGCTCCATCTGTGCGAGAAGCTCGATCGCTTCGACAAAGAAGGCTTGGGAAAACTGGCTGAGGTCCATCTGTGTGTTCCGATGCCGGCGCAGAACGCCGGCGCTGGGTCTGTCGTTGGTTACTGCGTCGGGGCCGCGGGTTTGAATGAGGTCGGCTTCATCTCGCTGCTGCTACCCGATGCGCGAGCCTTCAGCGCGCTGGCGCGCATCGCCGAGCCGTCGCCGCTGTTCTCGCGCTCGATGCGGTCCTGGGTCTGGCGGTTCAGCAGGATGATGCTGATGCGCCGATTGATCGGGTTGCGCGGATCGGCGTTGTCCAGGTGCATGCTGTCGGAGAGGCCGACCACGCGCAGCACCTTGGACTCGGCCATGCCGCCGATCACCAGTTCGCGCCGCGAGGCATTGGCCCGGTCGGCCGAGAGTTCCCAGTTGCCGTAGGCCTTGTCGCCGTTGGTGTAGACGATGGCGTCGGTGTGGCCCGACAGCGTCATCTTGTTCGGCAGCTCGTTGAGCTTCGGCCCGAGTTCGCGCAGGATGGCCCGCATGTGCGGCACCACGCGCGCGCTGGCGAGGTCGAACATCGGCCGGTTCTCGCTGTCGACCAGCTGCAGCCGCAAGCCCTCGGTCGTGATGTCGATCAGGATCTGCGAACGGAACTGCTTGAAGACCGGGCTGTTCTCGATCAGCGTGTCGAGCTTCTGCTTCATGTCGGCGAGCCTTTGCGCGTCCAGCTCTTCCTCGCTCGGGTCGGCCTTTTTGACCTCGCCTTCGGCCTGCATGACGTCGGCGCCGCCGCCCGGGATCACGCTGCTGCTCAGGCTGCTCTTCTCGCCGCCGGAGAGCGCCATCTTGAGCGGCATCCGGAAGTGCTCGGCGATGCCCGCGCGTTGCTTCGGCGTCGAGATCGACAACAGCCACATGACCAGGAAGAAGGCCATCATCGCGGTCATGAAGTCGGCATAGGCGATCTTCCAGGCGCCGCCGTGGTGGCCGCCCCCATGGGCCGCCACCCGCTTGATGACGACGCGGTGCTTCTCTGCGCTCATGGTCGCTGCCCCGGGAACTCAGCGTGCCTTGACTTCCCGAACATGGTCATCCAGTTCGGTGAAGGAAGGACGTTCGGTCGAGAACAGCACCTTGCGGCCGAACTCGACCGCGAGCTGGGGCGCGTAGCCGTTCAGGCTGGCCAGCAGCGTGACCTTGGCGCACTGGTAGACCTTCATCGCCTCTTCGACCTTCTGGCCGATCAGCGAGGCCAGCGGCGCCACGAAGCCGTAGGCCAGCAGCACGCCGAGGAAGGTGCCGACCAGCGCGTGCGCGATCAGGGCGCCCATCACGTCGGGCGGCAGGTTGGCGGAGGCCAGCGCGTGGACCACGCCCATCACCGCGGCCACGATGCCCAGTGCGGGCAGCGCGTCGGCGACACCGGCCAGGCTGTGCTGGGGCACCTCGGCCTCGTGGCGGATGGTCTCGATCTCGTGGTCCATCAGGGCCTCGATCTCGAAAGGGTCGGTGTTGCCGCTGATCACCAGGCGCAGGTAGTCGCAGAGGAACTCCATCAACTCGCTGTCGGCCATCAGCGCCGGGTAGCGCCCGAAGATCTCGCTCTGCGCCGGGTTCTCGACATCGGACTCGAGCTTCATCATGCCGTCCTTGCGCGCCTTGGCGAGCAGCTCGTACAGCAGCGCCAGCAGGTCCATGTAGAGCTGGCGGTTGTGCTTGGAGGAACGCAGCAGCAGCGGCAGTTCCTTCATCGTCGCCTTGATCGTCTTGCCGTTGTTGCCCGCGATGAAGGCGCCCAGCGCGGAGCCGCCGATCATCAGCAGTTCGACGGGCTGGAACAGGACGCCGAAATGCCCACCCATCAGGGCGTAGCCGCCGAAAACGGCCCCAATCACTACCAGATATCCAACCAGCACCAGCACGCGCGTCCCCTTTTGCCCGCAGGCATCAAATCAAGATCGAAGAGTTGAAAGAAATTGCCGGTTTCAATGGGCTCCGTTGGCGCTCAGCGCGGTATGCACGCCCAGAGCGGGAGGCGGCGAGACCCGCGGCGCCTGGACGGTTTCGTCGTCGCGTTTCGGGGCGCGCGCCTTGCCGGCCCGGGACGGCGGGCGGCACAGCACGCACACGTAGCCGTGCTTGTGGTCATGCGCATGGGCAACGAAATGGCCGCCGCAGCGGCTGCACGTGCTCAGTTGCAGCATGTCGCTGTCGAAGAACCGGACCATCGTGTAGGCCCGCGTGAAGTCGAGCACGATTTCGCCGCCATGGGCCCCGATCTGCTCCGTGTAGAGGCGATAGGCCTTGATCAGTGCCTGCAAGCCGGTCTCGTTGGCCTCGAGCAGCATGAACCGGTACAGGTTGTAGAACATCGACGAATGGATGTTGGCCAGCCAGGTCATGTACCAGTCGGTAGAAAACGGCAGCAGGCCCTTTGGCGGCGAAACGCCCTTGAGTTCCTTGTAGAGGCGGATGAGCCGCTCGCGGCTCAGTCCGACCTCCGCTTCCAGGAATTGCAGGCGGGCACCGAGCCCGATGAGTTCAACCGCCAGCTGAACCTGGCGGACCTCGCCGAGAACGCTCTTGGCGGTCACCCGGGCACCTTCGCGCGGCAGCGCTTCGGCATTCGCCTTCGGAGCGGCCGGCCGGCTCATTCGATCACCTCCGCGCTGCGCGCTGCGGTATTCGCCTTGGGAGCGGCCCGGCGGCTCATTCGATCACCTCCGCGCTGCGCGCTGCGGTATTCGCCTTGGGAGCGGCCCGGCGGCTCATGCCAGGGCATCCGTGTCACGCGGCTGAAGCTGGCGTGCGGCCATCAGGATCGACATGTGCGCTTGCTGCAGCGAGGTGTCCTTGCCCTCCCCGAACACGGCGAACATGGGGTGGTCATCGAGACGGAAGCTGCAGAGCAGGAAATTGGATGTCGCCAATTTGACAATCTGCGTCAAAGACATGTTGGCCAGCAAATCGGCCAATTCACGCCCGACGCCGAGGCGGTACATTGCCGCGGCACGATCCTGTTTGGCAAGCTTTTGAGCGAGCAGCATATAAGCCAGGTTGATGTCGCCGATCTCTTTCGAGATGTGGCTTGCCGCATCCCCATCAGTATCGATTTCCACTCTGAACTCCAATCAATCAATGTGTATATTAAACACAAAATCTAACAATTTGAAATAATTCTTTTATGGATTCAATGAATTCCGAGCACCATCCACCGCCTCGCAGGCAAATCTCTTGGAGCAATTTCCTGTCGAAAACCGAAATCTTCTCATCTGCGATTCAGACGATTTCGCACCTGAAAAAACAATGTTCCGAGCAAAACCAGCTACAAGGACAGTGCCTCAGACTCCGCAAAAAAATCAATCACTTGAAGATCCACCTTTCGATCGAATTCGCTCCTGCAGCGCCTTCGCCTTCAAGTCTTCAATCGACCGCGACAACCACCTGAAAAGAGAAGCGAAGAATGCAGTTGATTCTTTCGGTGACCACTTTGCGGAGGACCGCCGACATGCATTTCTCCATACCTCATTCCATCAAGTATCCAGTCTATACACAATTTTTAACAACTTCATCAGGCTGTAGAAGAGCGTTTCCAGAAAGTGAGACTTTTCTGACATCCCCCCAAACGACTCGCGCGCTCGAAATCAAAAGTAACCCAAACTGTTTACAGCCCAAATCGGCGCATGAGTTCCATTGAATGCTTAATAAAGTACTAACATTGCCACCGAACTACAAAGTATTCATTTCCTCAAAATCCGATTCAATCCAATGAAGAGTCATTGATATTTAAACGAAAGAGTTCATTCACCATCAGGACGAACGTGACATATTTCATGGCGGGCCCGGCGGCGCCTCGGCGCGGCTTTCGAGACCATGGATCCAACTCATGACTTCCGCCACTGCGAGATAGAGTTGCGGCGGAATCTGCCGGTCGAGGTCGACCTGCATCAGCAACTTGACCAGGCCCGCCGATGCATGGACATAGAGACCGTTGTCCCTCGCCTCGCGCATGATCGATTCGGCCACCACGCCGTAGCCCTTGGCCACGACCACGGGAGCGCGCGTCTTGTCGGCATAGGACAGCGCCACAGCGCTTTGCCGATCGTCCATCGGGGTGCTCACGATGCGCCCTCCCCACCGTCCGCCGGCACCTTCTCCATCGGCGCCACCTGAAGCTCCTGCACCCGAAGGCCGGCGGCTTCCAGCCGCTGCACCAGCGAGCGGCCGTCGGCGTGCAGCACCGACACCGTGCCGGGCTCGCTGGCCGCCAGCCGCGCCTGCAGACCCGGGCCCGCAAGACTCAGGCGAACGTCCACCTGTCCGAGCCGCGGCAGGCTCATCGACACCCGGGTCGACCAGCGTTGCGGGTTGTCCTCGACGGCCGGATCGGCGTCGGGCTCGCCGGCGTCCTTCTCGACCGACCAGTCCATCGGGACCCCCGGCCAAGCCTCGCCGTGCCAGCGGAACACGGCGGTCGCCAGCAGGTCGAGTTGCTGGTGCACCAGGCTCACGGCCTGCGGATGGATGACCTCGGCGGCCGGAGTGGCCGGCCTGGCGACGGCCACGGGATGCGCAGGGCGGACTTCCTCGGCTTTGTCGGAGGCCCCGTCCGCCTCGCTCCCCGTCACCGGGCGCGCGGCCTCGCCGCGTCCGTAGGTGGCTTGCAGCCTGGCGGCATCCGCCGGTGCCGCGGCAGCGGCGGTGCCGATGGACGGCGCCCCATCCGTCCGTGCGGCAGGAGGCGCCACCGGAGAAGCGGCCGCCGCCGGCGACGCGGATTCGCCTCGCCCGGTCGCGGCGGCGGGCACTTCAGTCGCCGGCGCCCCTGCGGCGAGGGCGGGCGCAAGCGGCGACGACGTGGTCGCAGCGCCCGGCGCCGCCGCCGCAGGCGCAAGCGCTTCGACGGCGCGCTGCGCGGCCAGCGGCGTGGCCCACTGCGCCTGCGGCTCCTGCATCAGTTGCGCCAGCGGCCGGCTGCCGGATGCGAATTCGACCAGATGGGACTCGTAAAACAGGCCGCTGTGATCGACGGTCTGCGCCAGCGCGCGCGCAAGCTCGGGCACCGAAGGTGCCTGCCGCGACGGCCAGGCGGGCGCAACGCCGCGCACCGGTCCGGGATCGGATTCGAGATCGGCCAGCACCGCGCTGATGACGCGCGCCGCCACCGACAGTTCGGCCTCCCGCTCCAGAGGCTGCTGCGGCGCCGCTGCGGCCGGCAGGCTCGTCGGCCCTCCGGGCAGCACGCGGTCGAGGGCGGCCTTCGACGGCAGGCGGACGTCGTTCTCGACCTTCAGCACTTGCGCCACCGCACCAGGCGAGCCGATCTCGGCTTCGGCCTTGATCGCGAGCACGTCCAGCCGCGGCGAAGCCTTGACGGCAAGCAGCGCATCGATCAGTCCGGTGAGTCCACTCATGGGCAGCTCCTGGGCTTCAGTGCGGCGGCCCGTAGGCCTTGCCCAGGCTGCGCTGCTGTTGCAGGTGGCCCATGTGGGCGATCAACCGCTCGATCTGCGGCTTGACCAGCCCGCAGACCTCGTCCTGGTCGGCGCGGATCCGCTCGATCAGGCGCAGCGCTTCCTCGAACTGGCTCGCATCCAGTGCCTCCAGCGGCACCAGCACCTTGAGCCGCTCGACGATCGCCGCGCATTGCTCCTCCAGCGCGGGAAGGCGGCCCCACTCCTTGGAGCGGGCCAGTTCCGCCATGCGTGCGACGCCCGAGGCCAGTTGCCCGTAGCAATGCACGACTTCACTCCTGGTCGCCATGGTGTCCCCTGTGTTGGTCGGCGGCCGCGTCAAGCGCGCCCCGGGCCGGCGTCGATCCCGCGCCAGGCCGATGCAATGTCTTCGAGAAGGCCATCGGCTTCGTCGAGCGCCCGCGTGTCGTTGCGCAGGTTGGCATGGAGAAGCCTCTGGATGATGTAGCCGTAGAGCGCCGACAGGTTGGCCACCAGGGCCTCGCCTTCGGGGCCCGCGGCCTTGGCGTCGAGTGCGGCCTTGAGGCCGTTGTCGACGATGTCGATCGCCTTGGAGATGGCGTTTCCCTTGGGCCCGATGTCGCCGTTCGACATGTGGTGGCGGGCCATGCCGATGGTCGATTTGGCGCCATCGAACAGCATGCAGATGAGCTGGTGCGGCGAGGCGCTCATGGCGCCGATCTCCACGCCGACGCGGGCATAGGCGCCGGCGCCGGTCCTGGCAGTGTGCGGGGTGTACATCGGCATCTTTCGGTGGGTTGCGTCAGTTGCTGCTGGCATTCATCGCGTCGAACTGCTGCGTAAGGTAGGTCATGGTGCTCTTCATGCTGTTGATCAGCACGTCGAGCTGGTTGAACTGCTTGCGGTAGCGGTCCACGGTGTCGTTGACCCGGGTTTGCATCGCGTTGTACTGATCGTCGAGCTCCTTGATCGTCGAAGTCACGCCGTCGGTGGCCACCTTGAGGGAGCCGCCGGTCTTGGTGAGATCGTCGACGAGGGCATCCAGCTGCTTGCCGTAGCCCGCCGTGCTTCCGGTCGCGCTCGCGAAGAGCTTCGAGACCCCTTCCAGGTTGGTGTCGAGCGCCTTGTCCAGCTTGGTCGTGTCCACCGCCAGCGTGCCGTCCTTCTGGAACCCGACACCGATCTCGGTCAGCACCTTGAAGTCGTTGGCGCCGCCGGCCTGCGGCGTCGTGAGCGCCTGGCGGATCCGGGTCTGCAGGTTGCGCAAGGTCGAGTCGCCCATCAGCGCGGCACCGGTCTTGGTGTCGGCGTCGTAGGCGGTCAGGCTGCTCGCGGTGCTCTGGAGGCTGTTGTAGGCCTTGACGAAATCATTGATGGCGGTCTTCACCGAGGCCGTGTTGGCCTTCATCGAGAGACCGGTCGTGCCGGTTTGAACCAGCGTCAGCGTCGTGCCCTGGATCGCTTCCTTGACCGTGTTGCTCGCACTGGTGATCGCAATGCCGTTGACGCTGAGCTTGGCGTTCTGCGCCGCGATGGTCTGCTGCAGGTTCTGCGTGCCGGCCGGATCGTTGTTCAGCAGGCTCTGCAGCGCAGGGTCGCCATCGACCGAGATCCGCATGCTCGAGGTCTCGCCGGTTTGCGTCGAGACCAGCACCAGGCGATTCGGCGTGCCGCTGCCGTCGTTGACGATGCTGGCCGTGACGCCGGCATCGGCCGCGTTGATCGCATCGCGGATGCCACCCAGCGTGTTGTTGGTGGGATCGATGGTGATCGACTTCGCGGCGCGCGACGCATCGGGAGCAAAAGCCGCGCCGCTGTACTTGCCGGTGGCCGCGTCCAGCGTCCCCCCGCTGATGGTGCCGAAGTCGATCGTGATCTTGCCGTTGCCGATCGCGGTGGTGGTGCTGGCCTGCCCCGCCGTGATCGCCGACTGCGCCTGGGCCAGCTGCGACACGGTGATGCTGTAGTTGCCGGCGGCGCTGGCATCGGTCGACGAGGCGGCCAGGATGCCGCTCACCGTGGGCGTTCCCGTGACGGTCTGGAACAGCGCCGGGTCGCCCAACTTCTTGGCGGCGGTCTGCAGGACACCCAGCGCGCTTTGCAGCGTTCCGTAGGCGGACAGCTTGCTGGTATAGCTCTTCGCCTTGGCATCCAGGGCCACCAGGGGCTGGCTTTCCGCCGTCTGGAGCTGGGTCAGGAGCGTCGCCAGATCGAGGTTGGAACCGACGCCCAGGCTGCTGATCGTTGCCATCTTGTTGCTTTCTTGAATTGCGTAGGGAAAGAGGTGGGTGCTTCAGGCCTGATGGCTCACCAGCAGCCCGGGCACCTTGCCCATGACCTTCGCGATGCGGACCACTTCCTCGGTCGGAATCTGGCGGATCACCTCGCCATTGGTCTGGTCGACCACCTTCACGATGACCTTGTCGGTGTCCTTGTCGATCTCGAACTGCAGGCTGATCGAACGGCTCTCGAGCGAGGCGTTGACTTCGCGCACCGCCGTCTCGATCTGCGCAGGCGTCGCCTGCTCCACCGCGCCCGCGGCCGTCTCGGCCGCCGCGGCCGTGGTACCCGCGACGGGACCGGCGAGCAGTTGCGTCCATGGCGTTTCTTTCGCGGGAATGGCTGGCAGCGGGTTCGACATGATTTCAATCTTGGTTGCGGGGTTCGCTGTGCTCTGCGGCCTCGCCATGAGGCATGGCCGCAGAGGACAACGCAGGCGGCGGGGCCTGCGGTGGCCAGGCCCTCCCTTGCAGGAGGGGCCCGGCATTCCTTTCCTTTTCTGTTCTCTTCTGATTAACGCAGGAGGGACAGCACGCCTTGCGTGGTCTGGTTGGCCTGGGCCAGCACCGAGGTGCCGGCTTGCTGCAGGATCTGGGCGCGCGTCATGTTCGACACTTCCACCGCGTAGTCCGCGTCTTCGATGCGCGAGCGCGACGAGGACAGGTTGGTGACGGTGGTGCCGAGGTTGGCGATCGTCGAGTCGAAACGGTTCTGCACCGCACCCAGCGAACTGCGCAGCTTGTCGACCTTCGACAGGGCGGCGTCGATGGCGGCGAGCGGATCGACCGTCTTCGTCGAGTTGCTGACGGCTTGCGTCGTGACCTTGCCCGGATTGGCGGAGTCCGCATAGACCACGCTGCCGGCCGAATCGGTGACCACGCCGTTGGCGTTCAGGTTGACGTTCTCGGCTGCGACAGTGGTCAGGCCGGCGACGCCCATGAAGGCACCCGTCACCGCACCGCCGGCGGCTGCCACCGCGTAGGCCACCGTGGCGCCTGCGCCGTCGATGTCGATCGAACCGGCACCGGCGTTGATCAGGGCCGAGACCTGGCCCGCCGTTGCACCTTCGTTGGCCACCGTGAAGGTGTTCGCGCCTGCGGCCGCGCCCGTCGCGTTGGCCGTGTACTTGGCGCCGGTGCTGGCGATCGTGATCGAGTCGCCCGCGGTCGTCATGCCGTTGGTCGAATCGAGCAGGTTGGTCAGCGTGGCCGCCACCGTGGCGCCGCTGCCGGTCTTGGTCAGGTTGTTCGAGGCATCGAGGTACAGCGTGGAACCATCGGCCGCATCGGTCAGGTTGCCGTTGCTGTCGATCTTGACGTCCGTCGAGTAGCTGCCGAGCTTGACCGTCGCGGTCACGCTGGTACCGGCGGCCGGCGTCAGCGAAGTCAGGGTGTTCGCCTGGGTGCGTGCGGCTTCAGCGGCCGTGTAGCTCTTGGTCGACGCGTTGTAGGTGTAGGTCGCCGCGCCGGTGATGCTCACGGTGCCAGTGTCCTGCATCTTCGCCAGCACGTCGTCCGCCATGGCGCCGTTGGCCGCCGCGGTCAGGGTGCGCGAGTAGGCAGTGACGCCGTTCGTCGTCGCGCCAGCCGCGAAACCCGCCACCAGCAGGTCGCTTGCACCGGCCTGCTTGTTCTTCGAACCGGTGCCATCGACGTTGAAGCCATCGAGACCCAGGGTCTTCGCGCTGATTTCCTGCAGGTCGATGTCGATCGTCTCGCCGTCATTGGCACCGACCTGGACGGTCAGCTTGCCGGCGTCGGCCGAGAGGACCTTCACGCCGTTGAACTGGGTCTGTTCCGAGACGCGGTTGATTTCGTCGAGGCGCTGGGTGATTTCAGCCTGGATCGAGGACAGGTCGCTGTCCGAGTTCGTGCCGTTGGCGGCTTGCACCGACAGTTCGCGAACGCGCTGCAGGTTGTTGTTGACTTCGGTCAGAGCGCCTTCGGTCGTCTGAGCGATCGAGATGCCGTCGTTGGCGTTGCGGGTCGCTTGCGTCAGGCCCTTGATGTTGGCCGTGAAACGGTTCGCGATGGCCTGGCCGGCGGCGTCGTCCTTGGCGCTGTTGATGCGCATACCGGAAGACAGGCGCTCGATCGCGGTGTTCAGCGACGATTGCGACTTGTTGAGGTTGTTCTGCGTGAGCAGCGAGAGACTGTTGGTATTGATGACTTGCGCCATGCTCGACTCCTGTTTGACAAAGGTTGTGGACTTCCGGCCTCTGGCCGTAACGCTGGACCTGCTCTCGCCGTGAGACTCAGGCCACCGTTGGATCAGTTATCGGCACACCCCTTGAAACCTTTAGGGTGGCATTGAAAAACCCCCAGGTTGGCTCACTTCGTGTAGCCGCCCACCCCCTTTCAGGGGGCGCAGCCAGCGGCCCGGCAAAGCCGGTTCCGCGGCTGCCCACGAAGGGGCGCGCTGCGCGCAGCCGCTGACGAGCCACGTCCTTCCCTCGGCCGGCGCAGCCAGGCCCGTTGGTGAAACACCGCGGAACCGGCTTCGCCGGGCCGCTGGTGTTGCCCCCGGCAGGGGGTGGGCGCCCGGACACGAAGTGCCGGGCAACCTGGGGGCGAGCCACAGTCAAGCCGGCAGGCTCATGACCTCTTGATATGCGGAGACCAGCCGGTTGCGTACCTGCAGCCCGGTCTGGAACGCCACGTTGGCCTTCTGCAGGTCGACCATGACGTCGTTCAGCGCGATGCCCGGCTTGCCGAGCTCGAAGGACTCGGCCTGGCCGTAGGCCTTGGTCTGCGCGCCGCTGATGTTGTCCAGCGAGCGCTTGAGCTCGGCGGCGAAGCCACCGGTCTCGGTGGGTGCGGCGGCGGCGGGCGAGAAGCCGGCCTGCACGGCGGTGGCCCGCATCTGTTGCAGGACGGATTCGATGGCGGTGATCGACATTGGCTTTCCTCTGTTTACTTTGGTGTTGCTATAGAAGCGCCCAGGCGCTCCGTCGTCCTTTCAGCGTAGCAAGGGAAGACCCCGATACAAGCCGCCAACAGACGGCAAAAGCCCCCGCTGTTCGGTCTATCGAATTTGTTACGGCTGCTCACAATCAACCGCGAAACGACAAGCCCGCTGACGACTTCAACGGCCTACGGCATGACCTCTGAACAACAACCTCACTCCCTCCGCATGACGACGCACCTGCCCGGCGCACCGGCCATGGCGAGGATCCGCGCATGAGTTCGACGGCACCGGCGATCGCTGCGCCCGCGGCGTCCTCGCTCCCCCCGCTGCTCGAGCGCCTGCGGGCCCAGCCGAAGCTGCCGATCGTCATCGGCGCCGCGGCGCTGGTGACCGCCGTGGCCGCGTTCACGCTGATGAACCGCGGGCCCGACTACAAGGTGCTCTACACCAACGTCTCGGACCGCGACGGCGGCGCGATCATCGCCTCGCTGCAGCAGATGAACGTGCCCTACAAGTTCGCCGAAGGCGGCGGCGCGATCCTGATCGCCGGCGACAAGGTGCCCGAGGTGCGGCTCAAGCTCGCCGCCCAGGGCCTGCCGAAAGCCGGCGGCGTCGGCTTCGAACTGATGGACAACCAGAAGTTCGGCACCAGCCAGTTCGCCGAGCAGGTCAACTACCAGCGCGCGCTCGAGGGCGAGTTGGCGCGCTCGATCGAATCGGTCGGCACGATCGAGTCGGCGCGGGTGCACCTCGCGCTGCCGAAGCCCTCGCTGTTCGTGCGCGAGCAGAAGAAGCCCTCGGCCTCGGTGGTGCTGACCCTGCAGCGCGGCCGCAGCATCGACGAAGGCCAGGTCAGCGCCATCGTCCACATGATCTCCAGCAGCGTGCCGGAGCTCGACCCGAAGGCGGTCACGGTGGTCGACCAGCGCGGCAACCTGCTGTCGGCGGCCAACAGCGGCGCCCGCGGCCTGGACGTGAGCCAGCTCAAGTACGCGCAGGAAATCGAGCAGGGCTACATCCGCCGCATCGAGGCGATCCTGCAGCCGATCGTCGGCGCCAACAACGTGCGCGCCCAGGTCGCGGCCGACATCGACTTCTCGGTGATGGAACACACCGACGAGAAGTACAAGCCCAACCAGGAGCCCGGCAAGGCCGCGATGCGCAGCCAGCAGTCGAGCGAATCGCTCCAGCAGGGCGGCACGCCGCCCGGCGGCGTGCCCGGCGCCCTGTCGAACCAGCCGCCCGGCACCCCGAGCGCGCCGATCGCGACCGCGCCACGGCCCGGCACGCCCGGTGCCCCGGCCGCTCCCGGCGCCGCGAACGGCGCCACGGTGGCGAGCAGCACGCAGTCGAGCGGACCCAGCAACTCGCGCAAGGACGTGACGACCAACTACGAGCTCGATCGCTCGATCCGCCACGTACAGCAGGGTGCCGGCGGCATCAAGCGGCTGTCGGTGGCGGTGGTCGTGAACTACAAGGATGCGACCGACAGCACCGGCAAGAGCAGCCCGCGGGCCCTGACGCCGGTCGAGATCGAGCAGATCCGCAACCTGGCGCGCGAGGCGATGGGCTTCAGCCAGGAACGCGGCGATTCGCTCAACGTGGTGAACAGCGCCTTCGCCGACGACAACAAGGAGCCGAGCGCGGCCGTGGTCCCGTTCTGGCGCGATCACGACAAGCTCGAACTCGGCAAGACCTTCGGCCAGTACCTGCTGCTCGCCTTCCTCGCGCTCTTCGCCTGGTTCGCGGTGCTGCGGCCTCTGCTGCGCAAGCACCTGGCGCCGCCGCCGGCCCCGGCACCGACCGCGGCCGAACCGGGCGCCTCCGGCGATGCCGCCGGCGACGCGCCGCAACAGCCGGATGAACCGGCGATCTCGGCCGAAGAAGCCCTGCGCCAGCGCGAGGCCCTGCGCCAGAAGGCCGACCTGGACTACGCCCATCAACTCGCCGAACAGGATCCCAAGCTGGTCGCCACGCTGATCCAGCACTGGATGAACAAACATGATCAGTGAAGCAGGTACCCGCAAGAGCGCCATCCTGTTGATGGCCCTCGGTGAAGACCGCGCCGCCGCGGCGCTGGCCCACCTCGCCACCAGCGAAGTGCAGACCCTCGGCCTCGCGATGGCGAAGCTCGTCTCGGTCTCGAAGGACGAGCTGAACGCGGTGCTGTCCGAGTTCCGCCACGAGACCGAGCAGCTCTCGGCGCTGCACCTGGGCTCGAGCAGCTACATCCGGGCGGTGCTCAAGAAGGCGCTCGGCGACGATCGCGCCAGCAACCTGCTGGAGGACATCCTGCAGGCCGACGAGCCGCACAGCGGCATCGAGCGCCTGAACCAGCTCGAGGCCAGCGAAGTGGCCGAGCTGATCCGCGACGAGCATCCGCAGATCCTGGCGACCGTGCTGATCCACCTGGATCGCATGAAGGCCTCGGAGGTGCTCGAGAAGCTGCCGACCCGCCTGCGCCACGACGTCATCATGCGCGTGGCCACCTTCGGCGGCGTGCAGCCCTCGGCGCTCATGGAGCTGACCGATGTGCTGACCGAGATGCTCTCGGGCCAGGGCCTGAAGCGCAGCCGCCTGGGCGGCGTGCGCACCGCGGCGGAAATCGTCAACCTGATGAACAGCGCGCAGGAAGAAGAAGCCATCGCCCACGTGCGCGAACACGACGAGGGGCTGGCGCAGCGGATCATCGACGAGATGTTCGTGTTCGAGAACCTGCTGAGCCTGGAGGACCGCAGCATCCAGCGCCTGCTCAAGGACATCGAATCCGACTCGCTCATCACCGCGCTCAAGGGCGCGCCGCAGGAGCTGCGCGACAAGTTCCTGGCCAACATGTCGCAGCGCGCCGCCGAGACGCTGCGCGAGGACATCGAGTTGCGCGGTCCGGTGCGCGTCTCGCAGGTCGAGGCCGAACAGAAGGCGATCCTGCAGGTCGCACGCCGCCTCGCCGAAGCCGGCGAGATCGTGATTGCTGCGCCAGGCACCGATGACTACGTCTAAGTACCCCGCGCCTTCGCCCTTCGGCGCCCGGGCGCGCGCGGCCACGGCCTATGCGCCGCCGCGCGCCGCCGCCGCCTCGAAGCCCGACAAGCCGGTGCTGTCCGCCTGGCAGCGCTGGGAGATGGACACGCTGGACGAGCCCGCGCGGCGCGCCCCGGCCCCCAGCGGCCACGGGACGTCCGTCCCGCCGGTCGAAGCCCCGCCCTCGGTGGCACTGCTGCATGCCGCCGAACTGGTGAGCCTGCGCCGCGAGGCCCGCAGCGCCGGCGAGGCCGAAGGCAGGCGCGAGGGCCATGCCAAAGGCCATGCCGAAGGCTATGCGCAGGGCCGCACCGAAGGACTGGCCGCCGGCCTGGCCGCCGCCAGCGCGCATGCCGAGCAACTGCGCGCGCTGGCCGCCAGCCTGCCCGAGGCGCTGCGCCGCGCCGACAGCGAACTGGCCGACGCGGTGCTGACCCTGGCACTCGACGTGGCGCGCCAGGTGGTCCATCGCACCTTGCGTGCCGAGCCTGAATGGGTGCTGCCGCTGGTGCAGGATCTGCTGCAGGCCGAGCCGGCGCTGCAGGGCGAGCCGCGCCTGCTGCTGCATCCGGACGACGTCGCGCTGGTGAAGAACAGCCTCGGCAACGAACTGCAGGCCGCCGGCTGGCAGGTGCGCCCCGACGAAACAATGAGCCGCGGCAGCTGCCGCGTGCAGTCGGCCACCGGCGAGATGGATGCGAGCCTCGAGACGCGCTGGAAAAGCGTCACCGCGGCCTTGCGCCGCGACATCGACGCCTGAAATGACACACCCCCCGAAGCGCCTGCGGCGCCTCCCCCTCAAGGGGGGCGATACCAGCGGCCCGGCAAAGCCGGTTCCGCGGTATCTCTGGCACTTGGCTGCGCCAGTTTCATGGGTCGTGGGTCGCGCACCGCGCGATGGAGCAACTAGGATGTCCCCCCTTCTGCAAGACGATGCCCCCGCGGCCGCCAATCCCCACCTGAAATCCTGGCTGGCCACGCTCGCGCAAGCCCGCAGCGATGTCGGCCAGTGCGCGATGACCGCCCATTCGGGCCGCCTGACCCGCGCCGTCGGCCTGGTGCTGGAAGCCGTCGGCCTGCAGCTGCCGGTCGGCAGCGACTGCCTGATCGAGCTGCCACCCGGCCATCCGCAGCGCCACGCCGAGGCCGAGGTGGTCGGATTCGCCGGCGACAAGCTGTTCCTGATGCCGCAGACCGAAGTGGCCGGGTTGGTGCCCGGCGCGCGGGTCTTCCCGCGTACCGGCGCCCCCGGCTCGGGCCTGGTCGGCGACGCCCACACCAAGCGGCTACCGGTGGGCATCGGCATGCTCGGCCGGGTGGTCGATGCCGTGGGCCGGCCGCTCGACGGCCTCGGCCCGCTGGACGTCAGCCGCAAGGTGCCGCTGTCGTCGCCGCCGATCAATCCGCTCACGCGGGCGCCGATCGACTCGGTGCTGGACGTCGGCGTGCGCGCCATCAACGCCATGCTCACGGTCGGCCGCGGCCAGCGCATGGGCCTGTTCGCCGGCTCGGGCGTCGGCAAGAGCGTGCTGCTCGGGATGATGGCGCGCTACACCAGCGCCGAAGTGATCGTGGTCGGCCTGATCGGCGAGCGCGGCCGCGAGGTCAAGGACTTCATCGAGAACACGCTCGGCGAGGAAGGCCTGGCGCGCGCCGTCGTGGTGGCCGCGCCGGCCGACAACTCGCCGCTGCTGCGGCTGCAGGGCGCGGCCTATGCCACCTGCCTGGCCGAGCACTTTCGCGACCTCGGCAAGGACGTGCTGCTGATCATGGACTCGCTGACCCGCTACGCGATGGCCCAGCGCGAAATCGCGCTCGCGGTCGGCGAGCCGCCGGCCACCAAGGGCTACCCGCCCTCGGTGTTCGCGAAGCTGCCGGCCCTGGTGGAGCGGGCCGGCAACGGCGCCCGCGATGCCGAAGGCCGCGGCGGCTCGATCACGGCCTTCTACACGGTGCTGTCGGAAGGCGACGACCAGCAGGACCCGATCGCCGACTCGGCGCGCGCCATCCTCGACGGCCACGTGGTTCTGTCGCGCACCCTGGCCGAGGCCGGGCACTACCCGGCGATCGACATCGAGGCCTCGATCAGCCGGGCGATGACCGCCCTGATCCCGTCGCCGCAGTTCGACACGGTGCGCCGCTTCAAGCAGATGCTGTCGCGCTACCAGCGCAACCGCGACCTGATCAGCGTCGGCGCCTACGCGCCCGGCCACGACCTGCAGCTGGACCAGGCGATCGCGATGTATCCGCGCATCGAGGCCTTCCTGCAGCAACCGATGGACGAGCGCACCGACTACCCGGCGTCGATCGCACGCATGAGCAAGCTGTTCGAACCCGCCTGAAGAAGGAAGCAAGACCGATGGCCAGCAAACTCCCGCTCGACACCCTGACCGACCTGGCGCGCACCCGGACCGACGATGCCGCCCGGCGCCTCGGCGCCCTGCAAAGCGCGCAGCTGGGTGCCAACCAGAAGCTCGACCTGCTGCTGCAGTACCGCCAGGACTACTACGACCAGCTGCACCTGCTGATGAACAAGGGCCTGTCGACCGCGCAGTGGCGCAACTTCCAGGCCTTCCTGGGCACGCTCGACGGCGCCATCGAACAGCAGCGCGCGATCGTGGCCCAGGCCGCCAGCCGGCTGGACCACGGCCGCACCGACTGGCAGCAGCACAAGCGCCGGCTCAACTCCTTCGACACCCTGGCCGAGCGCGTGCGCCGCCAGGAAATGCTGGCGCAGGCCAAGCGCGAGCAGCGCGACAGCGACGAACGCTCGGCCCGGAAGTTCTTCGACCGCGCCGCCCATCCGACTCCCTGAAGTCTTCCCAGGATTGCCCATGTCCACCCTCATTTCGCCTTCCGTCAATCTTTCCGGCCCGCAGGTCTCGCAGGCCGGCCCGCGCGGCCGCGGTGCCGAACAGCCCGAGGGCCGCGGCTTCGGCGCAGCGCTGGAGCGCTCGCGCGCCGCCCGCGGCGAGCAAAGCCCGGACGCTTCCGATGCCGCACCGGACACCGCGGCAGTGCGGCGGCCGGTCCGCGACGGCGAGCGCAAGAGCGAGCTCAGCGCCGCCGACGTGCTGGCCTTGCTGGCACCGCTCGCGGCGCCGGTCGCGGCACCGGTGGTGGCCGACCCGGCCCATGCCGGCCCGGGCACGGATGCGGCACTGTCCGCCGCCAAGGGCACGGCCGGCGTCCTGCCGGACGGCAGTGCACGGGACAGCGCTGCGAATGCGCTTCCCGAAGCGGACGCCGCAACCGCCGCGGCCTCGCAGTCAGGCGCAGCCGAAGAGGCTTCCGAGACCGTGGCACAGGATGCAGCGGCGGACACCGCGCACGCGGCCAAGCCGGCCGGCGCGATCGACGCAACGATCAAGACCGCCCTGGCACCGGCGGCTGCGGCCGGGACGGCCACCGCACCCGCAAGCGCCTCGTCCCCGGTGGCCACGGCCGCGCCCGCAGCGGCCATGCCCTTGCCTGCCGCCAAGGACGCCCTGAAGTCCGCCAGCGAAGCCGGCGGCGCCGCGGCCACCGCTGCGACCGACGCACCGAAGACCGCCGCGGTCCAGGCCGCCGGCGCGGCGAACGGCATCGTCGCCGTCCCCGAAACGAAGCGCAGCGAGGCGATCGACGCGGGCAGCGCCTCGAGCCCGCAGACCCTGCCGCAGCTGGCCTCGGCCCTGCCGGCGGCCGATCGCACCAATGCCGGCCGCGACGCCACGCCGGTGCTGTCGGTCGCGCCGCCGGTGGGCAGCCACGAATGGGGGCCCGCCATCGGCCAGCAGATGATCCGCATGAGTGCCAGCGGCCACCAGGTGGCCGAGCTGAACCTCAACCCGGCCGGCCTCGGCCCGCTCAAGGTGACGCTGACGATGGGAGACAACCAGGCCCAGGCGATGTTCGTCTCGGCCCATGAAGGCGTGCGCCGCGCGGTCGAGGCCGCCCTGCCGCAATTRCGCACCACCCTCGCCGACCAGGGCATCAGCCTGGGCCACACCTCGGTCGGTGCCGAGACCCGCCAGCCCTCGCAACAGGGCGGCTTCGCCGACCAGAACCCGGGGCGCTCGTCCGGCCAGCCGGCGTATCCCGGCGCCGGCCGCGGCGCCGACAGCGCCACGGCAGCGCAGCCAGCGCCACTGGCCCCTGTCGCACGGGCGGCCAATGCCGGCCTGGACACCTTTGCCTGAGACCTTGCGGGACAGACCAAGAAACTGCGCAGCAGTTTTTGCTCTGTCCTCAGACGGCAATGAACGGATCTGACGCGCTTTTCCACCCCTGATCGGCCGTTCGCCAAGCCTTCAGTTCGCAAAGAATAGACCGAACAAGTCAATCGAGCTTCACCATGGCCACCTCACCCAACGCTTCCTCCGCCGCGCCTCGTTCCTCGAAGCTGCTGATCGGCCTCCTGATCGGGATCAGCCTGCTGGCCGCCGGCGCGGTCGCCTATGTGTTCCTCGGCCCCAAGGCCGCGCAGGCCGAGGCCGCCAAGCCGGCGCCCGAGAAACCGATCTTCGTGACCCTGGAGCCCTTCACCGTGAACCTGCAGGGCGAAGGCCGCGCCAAATTCCTGCATGTCGGCATGGCGCTCAAGGTGCGCGGCGAGCCGTCGAAGGCGCAGATCGTCGAGTTCATGCCCGAGCTGCGCAGCCGGGCCCTGATGCTGCTGTCGAACCGGACCGCCGATTCGCTGGTCTCGCCCGAGGACAAGAGCAAGCTGGCCGAGGAGATCCGCACCGAGCTGAACCGGCCGCTCAACGGCGATCTGCCCGAGCAGGGCATCGCCAGCGTCGCCTTCAACACCTTCGTGGTGCAGTGACCCCCACCAGGCAAGCCACCCATGGCCTATGAACAAGTCCTCTCGCAGGACGAGGTCGATGCCCTGCTGCAAGGCGTCACCGGCGGCAGCGTCGACCAGACATCCACGCCGCCTGCGCCCGCCGACGGGCTGCCGGCCTACGACCTCGGCGCGCCCGACCGGGTCGTGCGCAGCCGCATGCACACGCTGGAGGTCATCAACGACCGCTTTGCGCGCGGCCTGCGCGGCGCGCTGCTGAACTTCATGCGCCGCAGCCCCGACATCTCGGTCGGGCCGGTACAGATCCAGCAGTACGGCGAGTTCGTGCGCCACCTGCCGGTGCCCGCCAACATCAACATGATGCACATGAAGCCGCTGCGCGGCACGGCGCTCTTCGTGTTCGATCCGAAGCTGGTGTTCCTGGTGGTCGACAACCTGTTCGGCAGCGACGGCCGCTACCACGTGCGCGTGGAAGGCCGCGACTTCACGCGCACCGAGCAGCGCATCATCAAGCGCCTCCTCGACCTCTCGCTGCAATGCTACGGCGAGGCCTGGCAGCCGGTGTACCCGCTCGAATTCGACTACGTGCGCGCCGAGATGCACGGCAAGCTGGCCAACATCGTGGCGCCCAACGAGGTGGTGATCAACACCACGCTGCAGATCGAGTTCGGCCCCATCGGCGGCTTCCTGCACGTGTGCATCCCCTATTCGATGATCGAGCCGATCCGCGACCTGCTGTCGAACCCGATCCAGGACGAGGTCGAGATCGACAAGCGCTGGGTCAAGCAGATGTCCAGGCAGATGCAGGCCGCCGACGTCGAGCTCACGGCCGACTTCGTGACGATGTCCTCGACCATCGGCGAGGTCCTCAAGCTCCAGGTCGGCGACGTGCTGCCGATCGAACTGCCCTCCACCGTCATCGCCCGGGTCGATGGCGTGCCCGTGATGGAGTGCGGCTTCGGCACCTCGAACGAGCGCTACGCCCTGCGCGTGCAAAAAATGATCTCCCACCAAGACAGCGATGTGAAGAACGACCATGACTGACAACAACGCCACCGCCAGCGACGCGGACGACTGGGCCAGCGCGCTGGCCGAGCAGACCGCTGCAACGCCTCCCGCGCCGGCCGCCGAGCCGGTGCCGGCGCCCGCCACCGCACAGGTCTTCCAGCAGATCCAGGAACCGGCCTCGACCGCCGCGGTCTCGGCGGTCGACATCGCGCGGGTGATGGACGTGCCGGTCCAGCTCACCGCCGAGATCGGCCGCACCCGCATCACCATCAAGAGCCTGCTGCAGCTGTCGCAGGGCTCGGTGGTCGAGCTCGACGGCCTGGCCGGCCAGCCGCTCGACGTGCTGATCAACGGCTACCTGATCGCCCAGGGCGAGGTGGTGGTGGTGAACGACAAGTACGGCATCCGGCTGACCGACATCATCACGCCGTCGGAGCGGATGCAGAAGCTGGCGCGTTCATGAGCCGCACGGCCGCTCCGAAGGCGAATACCGCAGCGCGCAGCGCGGAGGTCTCTCCATGAGCCTTCCTACCGTGCCCTCCCACGCCGTCGAGGTGGCGCCGGTGGTCGGTGCCTCGGGCCTGCTGCAGGCCGGCCTCGGCATGCTGATGGTGCTGGGCCTGATCTTCGCGTGCGCCTGGCTGGCGCGCCGCTTCGGGTTGCAGCGCTTCGGCGGCAGCGGCCAGGTGGTGAAGGTGGTCTCCAACGCCAGCATCGGCCAGCGCGAGCGCGTGGTGGTGGTCGAGGTCGCCGGGACCTGGCTGGTGCTGGGCGTGACCTCGAACCAGATCAACACCTTGCATTCCCTGCCGGCGCAAGCCGTGGCCGGCACCCCGGCGGCTGCCGATGCGGGTGCGCGCAGCCCGGTCGACCTGTTCGCCCGCAAGCTGCGCGAGTCCCTGACCGGCAAGGCAAGCCCCGCGCCATGGTGAACACGCCTCTTCGCCGGAGCCTGAAGGCCGGCCTGGCGCTGCTCGCGGCGGCGCTGCCGATGGCCGCCTGGACCCAGGGCATGCCCGGCCTGATCAGCACGCCCGGGCCCGGCGGCAGCCAGACCTGGTCGCTCAGCGTGCAGACGCTGGTGCTGCTGACCTCGCTGTCCTTCCTGCCGGCACTGCTGCTGTGCATGACCAGCTTCACGCGCATCCTGATCGTGCTGGGGCTGTTGCGCACCGCGATCGGCACGCAGTCCTCGCCGCCGAACCAGATCCTGGTCGGTCTGTCGCTGTTCCTGACCTTCTTCGTCATGGCGCCGGTGTTCGACAAGGTGTATGCCGAGGCCTACAAGCCCTTCTCCGAGAACAAGATCAGCGCCGACCGCGCGCTCGAGCGCGGCATCGAGCCCTTCAAGGCCTTCATGCTTCGGCAGACCCGCGAGAACGACCTGGCGCTGTTCGCCAAGCTGGCCAAGGTGCCCGACATGCAGGGGCCGGAAGAGGTGCCGCTGCGCATCCTGCTGCCCTCCTTCGTGATCAGCGAACTGAAGACCGCCTTCCAGATCGGCTTCACGATCTTCATTCCCTTCCTGATCATCGACCTGGTGGTGGCCAGCGTGCTGATGTCGATGGGCATGATGATGGTGCCGCCGGCCAGCATTGCGCTGCCCTTCAAGCTGATGCTGTTCGTGCTGGCGGACGGCTGGCAGCTGCTCATCGGCGCCCTCGCCCAGAGTTTCTATACCTGAGCTCGCCCCCAGGTTGGGCTCACTGCGTGTAGCCCGCCCACCCCCTGCCGGGGGCAACACCAGCGGCCCGGCAAAGCCGGTTGCGCGGTGTTTCACGAACACCCCGGAGACGGGAACGACCATGGATCGGAAGGAAGGAAACAGGATGACTCCAGAAACCATCATGTCGATGGGCAACCAGGCGATCCAGGTGTCGCTGGCGCTCGGTGCGCCGCTGCTGCTGGTGGCGCTGGTCGTCGGCCTGATCATCAGCATCTTCCAGGCCGCGACGCAGATCAACGAAGCCACGCTGTCCTTCATCCCGAAGCTGCTGGCGGTGTTCGCGACCCTGGTGATCGCCGGCCCCTGGATGCTCGGCCAGATGCTGGACTACATCCGCGCGCTGTTCATGAGCATTCCGCAGATCGTGGGGTGAATATGGCCCCCACGCTCCCCCACTGCGTGTGGGTCGCTGCCCCCCGAGGGGGCCGCAGGCCGCCTTGGGGCGGCCCGGCGGCGGCCTGGGCCCCCACGCTCCCCCGCTTCGTGTGGGTCGCTGCCCCCCGAGGGGGGCGCAGGCCGCCTTGGGGCGGCCCGGCGGCGGCCTGGCTGGCCCCCACGCTCCTCACTTCGTGGGTCGCTGCCCCCCGAGGGGGCCGCAGGCCGCCTTGGGGCGGCCCGGCGGCGGCCTGATGCCGCCCGTCTTCGAGGTCACGTCGGCGCAGCTCACCGCATGGATGGTGGGCTTCCTGTGGCCCTTCGTCCGGATGCTGGCGCTGGTGAGCACCGCGCCCATCTTCGGCGAGACCTGGGTCTCGCGCCGGGTCAAGGTCGCGATCGCCGCGATGCTCGCGCTGGTGCTGGCCCCCACGCTGGGGCCGATGCCCGACGTCCCGGTGGTCTCGGCCGGCGGCGTCTGGATCATCATCCAGCAGGTGCTTGTCGGCGCCGCGATGGGCTTCACGATGCGCATGGTGTTCACCGCCGTGCTGGCGGCGGGCGAGTACATCGGCCTGCAGATGGGCCTGTCCTTCGCCTCCTTCTTCGACCCCATGAACGGCGGCGCCACGATGGTGGTGGCGCGCCTGCTGAACATGCTGGCGACGCTGATCTTCATCGCCGTCGACGGCCACCTGCTGATGATCACCGCGCTGGCGCGCAGCTTCGAGGCGCTGCCGATCGCCGATGCGCCGCTGGCCGCGCAGGGCTGGATGTTCCTGGTCTCGGGCGCAAGCCAGATCTTCGCCAGCGGCATGATGCTCTCGCTGCCGCTGGTGGCCGCGCTGTTGATCCTCAACCTCGCGATGGGCATCCTGAATCGCGCATCGCCGCAGTTCAGCATCTTCGCGGTCGGCTTCCCGCTGACCTTGCTGGCCGGCATCGGCATGATGCAGCTGCTGATCCCGCACCTGGCGGTGTTCCTGGAGCCGCGCTTCGCGGCCGGGATCGATGCCATGCTGCGCTTCGCCGGCGCCTTGCGGCGCTGAGCGCGGCGGCCGGCGAGCGCAAAGGCTTGCCGGACGGGCCCATCGGCCGCCCGGCAAGGTAACCTGTCGCCATGGACTCCCTGATCGCCGCCTCCGCGCGCGCCCTGGCCGCCGGCGACGCGCTCGGTGCCCTCAAGCGGGTTGCCCTGCGTGACGACCCGCCGGCGCTGGCCATGCGCGGCATCGCCATGGCCCAGCTCGGCGAACATCCGCGCGCCCGCGAGCTGCTGCGGCGTGCCGCCCGCGGCTTCGGCACCCACGAGGAACTGGCGCGCGCCCGCTGCATCGTCGCCGAGGCCGAAGTGGCGCTGGCCATGCGCGATCTCGGCGGTTCGCCGCGCTCGCTGGCGGCAGCCGCGGCCACGCTGGAGGCCCGCGCCGATCGCGCCAATGCGCTGCAGGCCCGGCTGATCGCGGCGCGCCGCCTGCTGCTGCTCGGCCGCCTCGAGGAGGCCGCGGCCACGCTGGCGCGTCTCGATGCGGGCGGACTGCCGCCGTCGCTGGCGGCGGTGGCCGAGCTGACCGCGGCCGAACTCGCGCTGCGCTCGCTGCGCACCGGCCCGGCGCTGGCGGCACTTGACCGGGCGCACGAGGCGGCCGTTCGCGCACGCGTGCCGGCCCTGCTGGCCGAGGTGGCGGAGGCACGGGCCGCGCTCGATCGTCCCGCGGCCCGGCGCCTGGACGCCGGCGGCGAGCAGGCGCTGCGCCTCGGCGAGGTCGCCGCCCTGCTGGACTCGGGCACGCTGGTGGTCGACGCCTGCCGTCGCGGGCTGCGCGCGGGTGCCGCGTGGCGGCCGCTCGCGCGCCGGCCGGTGCTGTTCGCGCTGGCGCGGGCACTCGCCGAGGCATGGCCCGGCGATGTCGATCGGGAGGCCTTGATCGCGTGCGCGTTCGGTACCCGCCGCCCCGACGAGACGCACCGGGCGCGGCTGCGGGTCGAGATCGGCCGTCTGCGCGCGCTGGTCGCCACGCTGGCGTCGATCGAGGCCACGCCGCGCGGCTTCGTGCTCGGGCCCCGCGACGGGCGCGATGTCGCCGTCCTGGCGCCGCCGATCGACGGCGAACAGGCATCGCTGGTGGCGCTGCTCTCGGACGGCGCCGCCTGGTCGACCTCGGCCCTGTCGCTGGCCCTCGGGGCCAGTCAACGCACCGTCCAGCGCGCGCTCGCCGAGCTCGAGGCGGCCGGCCGGGTGCGCTCCATCGGGCAGACCCGGGCGCGCCGCTGGCTGTCGCCGCCGCTGGCCGGTTTCACGACGATATTGTTACTCCCCGCTGCGCTCCCGATTGAATAGAGTTGTCTCACCGCGCCGATCCGAGGCGCGACACAAGGAGCCGACGATGACCCGAAAGACAAGCAAGGACAGACCTCAGGCCACGGTGCGCGCGGCCGAGATCGTGCGCGAATACGGCCCCTTCGCCGGCGCCGAGCGCGTCCACGGCGTGACCCATGACGGCCAGCGCGTCTGGGCCGCCACCGGCGACAGGCTGGTGGCCTTCGATCCCGAAAGCGGAGCGCCCACGCGCACGCTCGACCGCGCCTGCGACGCCGGCACCGCCTACGACGGCAGGTACCTGTACCAGATCGCCGAGGAACGCATCGACAAGATCGACCCCGCCAGCGGCAACGTGGTGGCGTCGATTCCGACGCCCGGCCACGGGAGCGACTCGGGGCTCACCTGGGCCGAGGGCAGTCTGTGGGTCGGACAGTACCGCGACCGCAAGATCCACCAGATCGACCCCGAGACCGGCGCGGTCAGGCGGACCATCGAATCCAACCGTTTCGTCACCGGCGTCACCTGGGTCGACGGCGAACTGTGGCACGGGACCTGGGAGGGAGACGAGAGCGAGATCCGCCGCATCGACCCGGACGACGGTACCGTGCTCGAACGGCTCGAGATGCCGCCCGGCATCGGCGTCAGCGGGCTCGAGTCCGACGGTGCGGATCTCTTCTATTGCGGCGGCGGTGGGAGCGGAAAGGTCCGCGCCGTGCGTCRCCCGAAAAGCGCCACGCCGTGATCGCACGCCGCAAGCCTGCCAAGGAGCACATCATGAACACCGCCATTTCCGAAACGAGCACCGTGAATCATTCCGTCGAGTCCAGGGACCGATGGATCGCCGAGCGAAAGACCTTGCTGGCGCGCGAGAAGGAGCTGACGCGCCTGCGCGACCAGCTCGCCCGCGAGCGCCGCAACCTGCCCTGGGTGCGTATCGACAAGGACTACGTCTTCGACGGGCCCGAGGGCCGGCGCACGCTCGCCGACCTTTTCGAAGGCCGCCACCAACTGGTGGTGCAGCACTTCATGTTCGGCCCGGGGTGGGAGGAAGGCTGCAAGAGCTGCTCCTTCATGGCCGACCACATCGACGGGATCTCCGTGCACCTGGCCCAGCGCGACCTCACGCTGGTGGTCGTCTCGCGCGCGCCGCTGGCCGAAATCGAGCGCTTTCGCCAGCGCATGGGCTGGCAGTTCAAGTGGGTATCCTCGCACGGCAGCGACTTCAATCACGACTTCGGCGTCAGCTTCACGCCGGAGGAACGCGCCACCGGCCAGGTCAACTACAACTATGCGCTGCAGCCCTTCCCGCAGGAGGAAGCCCCCGGCATCAGCGTGTTCTACAAGGATGACGCGGGCGAGGTCTTCCATACCTACTCGACCTACGGGCGCGGCGTGGAATTGATGATGGGCGCCTATGCGTTCCTGGACCTCGTTCCCAAGGGACGCGACGAGGCGCAGTTGAGCTACGGGATGGAATGGCTGCGGCATCACGACCGCTACGCGTCGGCACCGGTCGCAACGGCAGCGCCGACGGCCAGCGCCTGCTGCCAGGCGCAGGCCTGAGCCTGCCGCGCATCGCCGGGATGACTGCGCCATGACCCACCTCTGGCCCTGGCTGGCCATCGCCGGACTCGGCGCCTTGCACGGATTGAGCCCGGCCAGCGGCTGGATGTTCGCAGCCGCCTGCGGCGTCCGGACTCGGGACGGCGCGCAGGCGCGGCGTGCCCTGCTGCCCATCGCCATCGGGCACGCCGCATCGGTGGCGGTCGTGGCCTGGGCCTTTGCGCGGGGCCTGTCGATGGACCGCACGCTGGTCCAGGGTCTCGCCGGCGCGCTGCTGGTCGGCGCGGCGGCGTTCCGCTTGCTGCACCGCGCTGGCCCGCACAGGCCCCTCGGCATGCGCGCCGGCCATGTCGGCATCGCCCTCTGGTCCTTCCTGATGGCCACTGCGCACGGGTCCGGCCTGATGCTGGTCCCGGCGCTGGTGCCGCTGTGCCTGGCCGACATTCCCGCGCGCGAGATCACCGCATCGGGCTCGCTGGTCCTTGCGCTGGCGGCCGTCGGCGTTCACACGGCGGCCATGCTGGCCACGACCGGCGCGATCGCCGGCGGCGTGTGCCGCGGCGTCGCCCTGCACCCGCGCCTGCTCAGCGGCCCGCTGCCGCGGCAGGCCTGGAACGGGGCGCTGGCGGTCACCGGCCTGCTGTTGATGGTGCTTCGCTAGCTAGCTCACAGATAGTTGAACAGCGAGATCGACGCCAGCTTCGCAAAAGTCATCTGGGTCGCCTGCAGCGAAGTCTGGCGCTGGTAGAACTCCGAGATCGCACTGGCCGGATCCAGGTCCTGGACCGCCGAGAGGTAGCTCTTGTCCATCAGGTCGCGCGCGGCGCCACCGCTGTCGAGGGCATCGACCTCGTTCATGCGCGAACCCACCGACGACAGGATGGTGAGCACGTTGTCGTGGGCGTTCGTGACCTTCACATTGGCCGTGCTCAATGCGTTCTGCAGCTTGGCCTGCGCCGCCGCGCCGCCACCGGTCAGCGGGGTGCGCAGCGCCGTGACCAGTTCGCCGATGGTCGCGAAGATGTCGGTGCCGGCATTCTTGGCGGTGCTGACGTCGAAGCTGTCGCCGTCCGCCGGCGTGCCGGTGAAGCTGAGCTGCAAGCCGCCGAAGGCGATCGGCGAGCCGGCCGTGAAGGCGCCGGTCGCGGCGACCACCGGCGGCGTGTCCTGGGTCGACACGGTGTAGTTGCCGCCCGTGAAGCTGACCGTGAAGTCCTTGCCGTAGTTGACCGCGGTGGCGTCGACCACGCTGATCGCGCTGAAGACGCCCGTCCCCAGGTTGCCCGCCGCGCCCGAGGTGACATAGCCCGCACCGCCCTGCACCGACTGGAACACGCTGCGGCCGTCGTCCGACGTCGACAGCTGGCGCGCCACGTCGACCTGCATCAGGCGCTGGCCCTGGTCGCCCACGTACTGCACCCCGCCGCCGGCCTGCGCCGCGAAAGGCGGGTTGGCGCTCTTGAAGCCCGCAAACAGGAACTGGCCGTTGCCGTCGTCGGAATTCGCAAGGCCCACCAGCTGGTCCAGGTTGCTCTGGATGGTGGTGGCCAATGCGGCACGGTCGGCGTCCGACAAGGTGCCGTTGCCCGCCTGCACGGTCAGGGTCTTGATGTTCTGCAGCAGCACGGTCGTGCTGTCGAGCGCGGTCTCCTCGCGCTTGAGCGCCAGTGTCGCGCGCTCGCGGCTGGACGCGTACTGCGAGGATTCGGCCAGCGTCTCGCTGACGCCGAGCGCGCGTGCCGCACCCACCGGGTCGTCGCCGGCGGTCAGGAACTTGGTGCCCGCGGACAGGCGTTGCTGCACGTTGAAGAGGTTCTGCTGCTGCTGCCCCATCGCGAGGGTGTTCAGCTCGAAGAATGAACTGGTGCTGATGCGCATCACGGCTCCTTGATTCTGTTCTGGGATCGCGTCGATCAGCTGCGGATGCCGAGGATCGCGTCGAAGATCGTCGAGGCGGTCTGGATCACCTTCGCGTTGGCCTGGTACATCTGCTGGTACATCAGCAGGTTGGCGGTTTCCTCGTCCTGGTTGACGCCCGAAATGGATTGCTGGCTGGCCTTGATCTGGCTGGTCACGCTCTCCTGGGTCTTGGTCGCGACCTTGATTTCCATCGCCTTGTTGCCGACCTCGCTGACCAGCGACGAATAGGCACCGTTGAAGGTGGTCGTGCCGTTGCCCATCGTGGCCTGGCGCTGCAGCGCGCCGAGCAGCAGGGCATTGCTGCCATCCGAAACGCCGGCGCTGTTCTTTCCGATGGTGAAGGTATCGCCGTCCGCCGGCGCGCCCGCCATCGTCGTGCTGATGCCGTCGAAGCGCATCGTGGCGCCCGCCGTGAATGGAACGGCGGTACCGGCCGGGTACAGGGTGGAGCTGCCGTTGGCCAGCGTGACGGTGACGGCAGAGGTCGCGGGGAAGCCCGACAGCGTGCCGGTCGCGGCGTCGTAGCTCAGCGTCACGTTGGCAGCCAGCGGCGTGCCGGGATAGCTGGCGTCGACGGTCGCCGCGCCGAGCTTGCCGCTGCCCTGGTTGCCGGCGCTGTTGCCGGTGATGACCGGCGAGGCTGCCGCCACCTTTGCCGGGTCCAGCACCAGCACGTCCATGTCGCGCGCGCCGGTCCGGGTGGGCTGGACCAGGAAGGAGTCGCCGTTCTGCGCGGTGCCGCTCGCCGGGGTCAGGCTCACGCCGTCGAAGCTGATCGGGAAGGTGGTGAAAGTACCCATCGACTGCTTGTCCGAGAGCCGGGTCACCGCGTAGTTCAGCGTGCCCGCGACATCGGTGACCTGCACCGAATAGTCGCTGGTGCTGAGTTTGCTGGTGTCGGTCACCGCTGCGGCCAGCACCAGGTTGCCGCTGTTCTTCGCATTCGTGAAGACGCCGGGCGTGGCGCTGCTGAAGAAGTCCGTCCCGAGTGCGCCATTGAGGTCGACGCCCAGGTTGTGCTGGTCGTTGAACGCACCCGACACCGCCATCGCGAGCCGGCCGATGGCATTCTGCGTGGAGGTGAGGGTCTGGCTGCGGAAGGACATCAATCCGCCCAGCGAACCGCCGGTGATGACGTCCTCGCCGAGCTCCGAGACGTTGCCGGCGATTCCGACCAGCGCCACCGCGATGCGGGTCGGATCGGCGGCCGACTGCACCGCCTTGACGCTCATGGCCTGGTCACCCGTCACCAGCGACTGGCCGTTGCCCATGAAGACGTTGTACTTGCCGTTGTCCTGCTGGAGCACCTTGACGTCGACGATCTGGCTCAGGTCGCTCACCAGTTGGTCGCGCTGGTCCAGCAGGTCGTTCGGCGGCTGGCCGCCGGCCACCGCGCTCATCATGCTGATCTGCTGGTTGAGGCTGGCGATCTGGCTCGAATAGGTGTTGATCTGCGAGACGCTGCCCGTGATCTGGTCGTTGACCGAATCGTTGAGGTCGCTCATGTACTGGTCGGTGGAGCGGAACTTGTTCGACAGCGACTGCGCCGAGCTGATCAGCTGCTGGCGTGCGGCCGAGTCGGCCGGCGTGTTGGCGACGCCCTGCACCGCCGTGAAGAAGCCCTGCATGAGCACGCTGATGCCGGAGGTCTTGTCGGCCAGCAGCGAGTCGATGCGATCGATCTCGGTGCCGTAGGAATTCAACGCGGCCGAGGACGATTGGGCCGACGCGAGCTGGGCGGTCAGGTAGCGGTCGTAGCTGCGGCTGATCGTGGTGACGTTGGCGCCGGTGCCGATGTAGCCTGAGCCGGTGCCGACCGCGGCGTTGGCGGCAACCTCGGCGACCTGCCGGCTGTAGCCCGTGGTGTAGACGTTGGCGGTGTTGTGGGCCGTGGTCATCAGCGCGGTTCGCGCGACGTTGAGACCGCTCAGGCCCGTAAAGAACAAACTTCCTGACATGGGGGATTACCTGGTTGGCTGTAGGTTGGGTGTTGCATGCGGCATCGTCGCTGCAATGCCTTCGGGTTCTATATCGGCAACACTAGGCAAGACTTGAAGGCCGCACCGCGTCATCCTGAGCCCGCAGCCTGAAGACGCCCACCACCTGCGACAGGTCGCCGGCCTGCCCCTGGAGCGACTGCGCGGCCGCCGAGGCTTCTTCCACCAGCGCCGCGTTCTGCTGCGTCACCTGGTCCATCTGCGTGATCGCCTGGTTGATCTGCTCGATCCCCGAGGTCTGCTCCTGGCTCGCCGCCGTGATCTCGCCCATGATGTCGGTCACCCGCTTSACGCTGCCGACGATCTCTTCCATCGTCTTGCCGGCCTCGGCCACCAGCGCGCTGCCCGCGCCCACCTTGCCCACCGAGTCGTCGATCAGCCCCTTGATCTCCTTGGCCGCCGCCGCCGAGCGCTGCGCCAGGCTGCGCACCTCCGCCGCCACCACCGCGAAGCCGCGGCCCTGCTCGCCCGCGCGCGCGGCTTCCACCGCCGCGTTCAGCGCCAGGATGTTGGTCTGGAAGGCGATGCCATCGATCACGCCGATGATGTCCACGATCTTCTTCGACGAGGCGTTGATCGAGGCCATCGTGTCCACCACCTGGCTCACCACCTCGCCGCCCTTGACCGCCACCTCGGAGGCCGAGGCCGCCAGCTGGTCGGCCTGGCGCGCGTTGTCGGCGTTCTGCTTGACCGTGCTGGTGAGTTCTTCCATCGACGCCGCCGTCTGCTCCAGCGAGCTGGCCTGCGCCTCGGTACGCGAGGACAGGTCCTGGTTGCCCGCGGCGATCTGGTTCGACGCCGTGGCAATCGTGTCGCTCGAGACCTTGATCTTCCCGACCACTTGGGTCAGCTCGATCTGCATCAGCCGGATCGAGTGCAGCAGACTCCCGGCCCGCGCCGAGCCGGTGTCCACTTCCACCGCCAGGTCGCCGCTCGCGATGCGTCCGACAACCTCGGCCGCGTAGGCGGGCTCGCCACCCAGCTGCCGCCCGAGCGAGCGCGCGACCATCATGCCCATGCCCACGCTGGCCAGCAGTCCTGCCCCGGCGATCAGCAGCATCATCCAGCGCGAGCTGCCATAGGTCGCGGCGGCGTGCTCCGCACTGGCCTTGGCGAGCATGTTGCTGTGGGCCACCATGGCTTCGAGCACCTCCTCGAGCGCACGGGAATCCTTCAGCAACTGCGCGCTGTCGTCCCCCACGCGGCCGTCGAACTGGGAGCTGTCCAGCGACTGCTTGGCCACCAGCGCGACGAACTCGGCCATGCGCTGCTTGAGCGGCGAGATCAATGCCTCGTACTGCCGATAGAGCTTCGCACCCGCCTCGCTCTCCTCGAACAGCGGCTTGGCCTCGGCGGCGCGGGCCTCCAGGTCTTCGAGCGATTTGCGGATGGCGGTGGCGCCCGCATTGCGCTCGCCGCGCGTGGCCGCCGACAGCAGCGTCATCTGGGACCGGCTGGCGTAGAGCAGCGCGATATTGGCCTGCTGCACCGCCTGCAAGGCGCTCAGCTCATGGCTGTAGAGCCTTTCGGTCGACGCGCTGATGCGCGCCATGTGGAAGATGCCGAGCGCACCGACCACGGTGCCGAGTGCCGCGACCACGAGAAAGCTCAAGACCAGCTTGACCGTCACGCGCAGATGTTGAAACCACTGCATTTCTTTTCCTTTGGTGGCGGCCACTGGCGCGGCCGGATTCAGAATTCGGTCCAGTCGCCGGACGAGGAAGCGAGCTTCGGCTCCGAGCGCACCGACTCCGTCGGCTTCCTGGGTGCCGGCACAGCGGATGCGGCACCGGCCTGCTTGCGCGCTGCCTGCGGCGCCTGGGCTTTCGATTTCGCCCGTGCGATCACGCGCGCGGCTTCACCGTCGCTCGCCATCTTGAACACGCTGACCGCCTGCACCAGGCTGCCGGCCTGCTCCTGCAGCGACTGCGCGGCCGCCGAGGCCTCTTCGACCAGCGCCGCGTTCTGCTGCGTCACCTGGTCCATCTGCGTGATCGCCTGGTTGATCTGCTCGATCCCCGAGGTCTGCTCCTGGCTGGCCGCCGTGATCTCGCCCATGATGTCGGTCACCCGCTTGACGCTGTCGACGATCTCCTCCATCGTCTTGCCGGCCTCCGCCACCTGCTTGCTGCCTTCCTCGACCTTCTCCACCGAGTCGCCGATCAGCGTCTTGATCTCCTTGGCCGCCGCCGCCGAGCGCTGCGCCAGGCTGCGCACCTCCGAGGCCACCACCGCGAAGCCGCGGCCCTGCTCGCCGGCGCGCGCGGCTTCCACCGCCGCGTTCAGCG